>JANWHF010000177.1 GCA_025450555.1 Tepidisphaeraceae bacterium
CGTTCGCGCTGCTCAAGCTGCTGAAGCAGGGACTGAAGCTCGAGGAAATATTCCAGCGCCTGGGCAAAGGCGGTGGCATGCTGGGCCTCAGCGGCGTATCGCCGGACATGCGCGACATCGAGAAAGCCGCCGAGAAGGGCGATGCGCGGGCGAAGCTGGCGATCGACGCGTTTGTCGAATCGATCAGGCATTTCGTGGGCAGCTATCTGGTCGTGCTGGGCGGGTGCGATGTGCTGGTCTTTACCGGCGGCATCGGTGAGAACGGAGTCGGCATCCGTCAAGCGGTTTGTCGAAACCTCGACTTCGCGGGCATTCGGCTCGATTCGCAGCGCAACCAGATGCGCGGCAGCGAAATCAAAATCAGCGCCGATTCCAGCCCGTGCCAGATCTGGATCGTTCCGACCAACGAAGAGCTGATCGTCGCCCGGCAGACCGTCGAGGCGCTGAAACAAAATTCACAAAGCAATTGAAAACTTACTTTTGAATTGGAGCCAATATGGCAAATGGTGAAGCAATCGGATTGATCGAAACCAAGGGCATCGTGGCGGCCGTCGAGGCGCTGGATGCCGCCCTCAAGGCCGCCAACGTGCAGTTCGTCGAGCAGCACAAGGTCGGCAGCGGGCTGGTGGCCGTCACCGTCAAGGGTGACGTGGCCGCGGTTCGCGCCGCGGTGGATGCCGGCGCGGAAGCGGGCGGACGCGTGGGCGAAATCGTCAGCGTTCATGTCATTCCTCGTCCGCACAACGATGTCGCCAAGATGGGATGAGTCAGTGAAGGCCGCCTTCGCCGCTTGCGCCTTCTCGGATCGATTCCCAATTTCCAAGGTTCCCCATGTTCCTCGCACGAGTCACCGGCCACGTCGTGGCCACCCAGAAGGACAAGACGCTGAACGGCCAGAAGTTGTTTGTCGTCGAGCCGCTCAACGTCAAGTACGACTCGGCGACCGCCGAGCCGGCGGCGCTGGGTAACACCGGTCGCGCGATCGTCGCGCTGGATTCGGTGGGGTGCGGCCAGGGACAACTCGTGCTGGTCGTGCAGGGCTCCAGCGCCCGCATGACCGAGCAGACCAAAAACCTGCCTGCCGACGCGGTTATCGTTGGCATCGTCGATTCGGCAGTCGTCGCGGGGAAGACGTTTTATCAATCACGGTAAATGCTCATGGACACAGCACTCGTCCAAGATGTCGTCGCGGAAGTCATGAAGCGGCTGGGTCAGCGCCCCGGCGGCGCTAATGGCCATGGAATGTCCGTCAAGTCGGGCGTGCGCGCGGGTGAAGATGCGCCCGCCAACGAGCAGTTGCGGCGGAGGCGCGGGCATGTCGAGGTGCCGCTGGGCGAATATGGCATCTTCGGATCGGTCGAGGATTGCGTTGCCGCCGCGGGTGAGTCGCAGAAGAAATTGATGCGGCTCTCGCTGGAAGACCGCGATTCGATCGTGAAGCTGATCAAGTCCATCGCCAAAAACAATGCCGAGGCCTGGGGCAAGATGGAGCTGGACGAGACCCGCATCGGCCGGCTCGATCACAAGATCGAGAAGCTCCAGATTCTGGAGCTGGTGCCGGGCGTGGAATCTCTCAAAACGCTGGCCGACAGCGGAAGCAATGGGCTTTGCCTCGAGGAATTTGCGCCATTCGGAATCATCGGCATCGTGACGCCGGTCACGCATAGCGTCCCGACGCTGACGGCCAACGCGATCAACATGATCGCCTCCGGCAATTCGATCGTGGCCAACTGCCATCCAAGCGGCGTCAATTGTGCCGCATTCGCAGTGCGCGAATACAACCAGCAGATCGCGCGAAAATTCGGCATCGAGAATCTGGTGACCTGCGTGATTCCGCCGACGCTCGAGACGGCCGAGCAGATTTTCCAGCATCGTGGGATTCCGTTGCTGGTTGTCACCGGCGGCCCCGCGGTGGCACGAGCGGCGCTGGCGGCCAAGAAGCGCGCGATTGTTGCCGGGCCAGGAAATCCGCCGGTGGTGGTGGATGAAACAGCCTGCCTGCAGAACGCGGCACAGTCGATCGTCAAAGGCGCCGCTTACGACAACAACCTGCTCTGCATTGGCGAAAAGCAGGTCTTCTGTGTCGAGAGTGTCTTCGACAAGCTCATGGCGCAGATGGAAAAGGCGGGCGGGTTCATTCTCAACTCGTCGCAGATCGAAGCACTCACCCGGCGGGCGTTCGATCATGATGCGAAGCACAACAAATATCACGTGAACAAGGAGCTGGTGGGCAAAGATGCCAGCGTGCTGGCCGAGGCGGCGGGCGTGCGCGTGCCGCCGACGGTGCAGTTATTGGTGGGTGAAACGAATAGCGATCATCTGTTCGTTCAGGAAGAGCAGATGATGCCCTTCGTACCCTTCGTGCGCGTGAAGAATGCCCAGGAGGCTATGGATCTTGCGATCGAGAGTGAACACAACTATCGCCACACGGCTCTGATCCACAGCCGAAACCTCGACACGATCACCGAGTTTGGCCGGCGCGCGAATGTGACGGTCTTTGTCGCCAATGGCCCATCCATGTCGGGATTGGGACTCGGTGGTCAGGGATATCTCAGCTATTCCATCGCCACGCCGACCGGCGAAGGCATCACCAATCCGCTGACCTTCACGCGCTCTCGCCGAATCATGATGACCGGCGGGTTGCGGAGGATTTGATCGTGGCACCGGTGACGAAAGTATTTTTGGAGCATTCATGAATGCCTTCGCGGCCTATCTTCTTTCCCCTCTCCCGGTACGCCGGGGGAGGGCTAGGGAGGGGGCCGCGCGGTCAACGCTCATTTTGCCCAACCCCCACCCCAGCCCTCCCCCGGAGTACCGGGAGAGGGAGAAGAGTGGGCAACGCGATCGCATTTGGCGTTGCACAACACGTAGCACAGGCTTCCAGCCTGTGGTCCTCAATTCACAGCCTGGAAGGCTGTGCTACGAGGCTGCAAATGCGATCGGCGTGGAGAAGAGGGGGCGCCGGTGCAGCTAGCAATCGTGATCGGTCACGCGACTTCGACGATCAAGCACCGCGCGCTGGCGGGCTGGCGGATGACCCTTGTTCAGCCGGTTGGCGTGACCCGGCAGCCGGAAGGCGATCCAATCATCGCGGTCGATGCAATGGGCTCGGGCCTCGGGCAGACGGTCGTCCTCAATACCGATGGCAAGGCCGCCCGAGAGCTGCTGAAGGATGAGAAAAGCCCGGTGCGCTATTTCGTCATCGCGATTGTCGATCAGCAGCCTGAGGAAACGGAAAACCAGGTGGCCCTTCGACCCAGCTCAGGACAGGCCCAGGCGAAATGATCATCACCGCGCGACAACTTGAGGACCTGCATCGCCAGAATGGCAGCAATGGACATATCACGTTGCCGTATCGGGCGCGCCTGACGCCATTGGCGATGGATTTCATCAAGCAGCGGAAATTGATTCTGGGTTACAGCAGTGTGACGGCTGCGGCTTCCGGAAATGGAAACGAGACGTCGGCTCCCGCTCCCGCAGCGCCAGCACCTTCTTCGAATTCTGGCGCAATTCTTTACTGGTGCGATGGCCCCTGCGGTCCGGCCAAGGCGGCGGTGGTAGCGCACGAGAAGGAATCGAACCTGATTGCATTGCCCCATCCGACCGACCCAAAGCAGTTGATCGAAGTGATTCGACATCTTGCCGGGCAGGTGAAGTCCGGCAAAGCAGTGGGCGGCATTCTGCTGGTGCAGCATGGAGCCGCGGCAACCGTTTACGCCAATCGCTGCCCATCGCTTCGCGCGGCTCTTGGCAGCAGCCTGGAGGCGGTCGAGCAGGCGGTGAGCCAGGTCGCGGCAAATGTGTTGATTATTGAATATCCAACTAAAACGCTTCAGCAGGTGAAGAATCTGCTTTCGCGTTTTGCGAAGGGATCGAAGCAGGCTGGCCCGCAGGTGCAGCAGCAGATTCAGGAGCTTGCTGTATGCGGATAGGCAAAGTCATTGGCCGCGTCACGCTGCATCCGCTTTACGACACGCTCGTGGGCGGGAGGTTCCTGCTGGTGGAAGTGCAGGATCGGTTTTCGCTGTCCGGCGGCAAACGCAAGACCGGCGAAGTGCTGGTGGCTTACGACCATCTTGGCGCGGGCGAAGGCGACACGATCGCTCTCAGCGAAAGCCGCGAGGCCTGCATGCCTTTCTATCCGGAGAAGCGCGTCCCGATTGATGCATACAACGCCGCGATTCTGGATGCGGTGGTTGTCGAGCACGAATTGAAGTGAGGTTGATTTATGGCTTACGGCGCAAGTGGAAATGGCTCGGTCAACGGCAATGGCCGGGTTTCGGAATTTCAGGTCAAAGAGCAGATGTGCGAGATTGGGCGGCGCATCTGGCACAAGGGATTCTGCGCTGGTAACGAAGGCAATCACTCCTATCGCATCGGCGAGAATCGCATTCTCTGCACGCCGACCGGCATCTCGAAGGGTTTCCTCAAGCCGGACGACATCTGCGTAGTCGATCTGGAAGGCAAGCAGCTTGCCGGCAAGCGCAAGCGCACCAGCGAAATCCTGCTTCACCTGGAAATTTACAAAGCCCGCGCCGATGTGAAAGCGGTCGTACACAGCCATCCGCCGCATGCGACGGCTTTTGCCATCGCGGGCGTCGATCTGCCGACCTGCATCCATCCCGAGGCGGAGGTGTTTTTGGGCGCAGTGAAAACCGCCAAGTATGTCACGCCCGGCGATAAGCGCCTGGGGCAATCGATCCTGCCCTACGTGAAAGATTCCAACACGATCCTTCTGCAAAACCACGGCACCGTCACCTTCGATAAGGATTTGGAGAACGCCTACTACAAGCTCGAAATCGTCGATGCCTACGCGCGCATTCTGCTGCTGGCCAAGCAGGTCGGCAGCATCCGGCCGCTGGATGGCAACGAGATGAAGGAACTGCTGGATCTGAAGGTGCGATTCGGGCTGGAAGAGCCGCGTTTGAAAGACGGCGGCAAGGGCTTTACCTGCAACGCTGATTTTCTCTCGCGCGTCGGCGATGTCGCGACTAAAGGCAAGGTCGCCACACCTGGTGGAGGCGTCGCGCCACTGCCCGGCAGCTCCGAGCTTCGCCCCTCGACGGCAGTGCAGCCCTCGCCCATGGCCCAGGCGATCCATTCGCTTGCGCCCGCGCAATACAGCGAAGCCGATCTCGAAACGCTCGTGCAGACGATCACCGACCAGATCATGGCGACGGTGTAGAAGAAAGATTCACCACGGAGGCACGGAGACACGGAGGTCCGGTTTTGCTGAAGCATGTACCGATGCGAGGAGAGCCAATTGAATCAATTCTTTAAAAAATACATTCGATCGACGCCCCTCGCGTCGACCGATGATTTCAGCAGAACTTGGCCTCCGTGTCTCCGTGCCTCCGTGGTGAACAATTCTTTCCGAAAAGATTTCGATTGGAACTGAACATGAAAGTCTCGATCATTGGCGGCGGGGGAAGAGTGGGCTCGAACGCGGCGTTCGCGCTGCAGTGCGCGGGCATCGTCAGCGAGATCCACATTCTCGACGCCAACGAAAAGATGGCGGCGGGGGAGGCGCTGGATCTGCTGCACGGCACCAGCATCGCGGGCGATCAGAAGATCTATGCCGGCAATTATGACAGGTGCTCCGATGCCGACATGATCGTGATCACCGCCGGCCTTCGGCGTAAGCCCGATGAAAGCCGGCTCGATCTGATCAATCGAAATGTCTCGCTCTTCAAGCAGATCCTCGATTCGCTCAAGGGCGCGGGACTGAAGAATGATGCGATCATCTTCGTCGTTTCCAATCCGGTGGACGTTTTGACCCGCCTGGCAATCGAACATCTCAAGCGAGATCCATCCAAGGTCATCGGCCTGGGAACACAACTTGACACCGCTCGATTCCGCTCGCTCATTGCGTCTGAGACAAAGCTGCCGCCCACGCAGGTGAAGGCGCTGATCCTCGGTGAGCATGGCGACAGCATGGTCCCAATCTGGTCCACCGCCACGGTCGGCGGAATTCCGCTGATCAAGCTAGCCGATTTTAATGGCACCGCGCAGCAGCGCATCTTCGAGCGCACCAAAAAGAGCGGGGCCGAGGCGATCGAATTGAAGGGCGGCGCCGGATGGGCCGTGGCGTTGAGCATCGCCGAAGTGATTCATCCCATCGCACTGAATCAGCCGGCGGTGCTGCCGATCTCGAGCCAATTGACCGGGGAATATGGGATTCGAAATACCTGCTTCAGCGTGCCGACGCTGGTGGGGCGAGCGGGCGTGATCAAGCGCCACGAAATTGAACTGTGGCCCCGCGAAGCGAGCGGATTGACCGCGAGTGCCAAGGCACTCGATGTGACGTTCGCGCAGGTACAGAAATGAAGAAAGAAGGATTCACCACGGAGGCACGGAGCCACGGAGGCGCGGTTCTGCTGAGACGCGGGCCGACGCGGGGGATGCTCTTTCGATTTGACTTTCTGTCAGCTCTTACGGCGCTGTTACGCGCCAAGAGCGCCAAGGGTGCCAAGAGCGCCAAGAGGATCATTTTATGATCTTTCTTCCTGGCGCTCGTGGCTCACTTGGCGTTCTTGGCGCAAAGATCAGCGCCCCTTGCAGCGGCCCTCACTTCAGCACAACCCGGCCTCCGTGTCTCCGTGCCTCCGTGGTGAACTCTTCTGCAATTAAGGTGAGCGATGTGCGAATGTAATTGTCAAAGTGGTGCCGCGGTGACACCGCCTGTCCGCGCGAATCGGTCGCTGGATCAGAAGCTGGCCACCATTCGCGCCAACCCGTGTGGCGCGAAAGATTTCATCCTGGCCGACGCAAAAGATGCGGACATGGCCACGGGTCTTGCCGCGACGGGAAAAGATCCAGCGACGGGAAAGACTCGCTCGCTTTCCGATTACCGCGATCAGATGCGCGAGATCGTCAAGCAGGGGCTCGTGGACATCATGCTGATGTCGGCCAGCACCAGCGAGCTCCTGACGATTTCGGAAAAGCTGTTTGAAAATTCCCGCGTGACTCCGGCCGTTCGCGCCAACGACACGACCGACATTCATCTTCCCGCCGGCGGCACCTACAGCGGCGAGCCATCGCGCCCGTTTCGGTCGGCAACCATCGAACAGATTCAAAGCGGCAAGGTCAACCCAGAGCCAGCCGAGCAACGGCTGGGAGCCGACCTGGGCCTTTATTCGATCACGCCCAACAATCGCCTGGAATTCGATTACGTCACGGTTGAGGCTTACAAGCAATTCCGCATCGAAGCCGAGTCAAAAGGATTCCGCCATTTTCTGGAAGTGTTCGATCCCAATGCCTGCGGCGACCACTGCCCGGCCGATCTGGGGCGATTCATCAACGATCTGATCGTGCGCACGCTCGCTGGCGTCCCGCGCGCGGGAAGGCCGCAGTTTCTGAAGATTGCCTACCATGGTCCGCGCGCGATGGAGGAACTGGTCTCATACGATCCTTCACTTGTTGCCGGAATCCTCGGCGGCTCCAGCGGAACGACGCGGGATGCATTTCATTTGCTGGAAGATGCGAAGAAGCATGGCGCACGCGCTGCCCTGTTTGGCCGAAAGATCAACAACAGCGAGCATCAACTGACTTTCGTGCGGTTCCTGCATGCGATTGCCAATGGCCAGATCGCAGCGGAAGAAGCGGTCAAGGCCTACCACGGCGAGCTTGAGAAGATGAAGCTCAAGCCGATTCGGCCGCTCAAGGAGGATCTAGAGCTGACGACGACGGCTTCGAGCTATGCGGGAACTTCTACTCCCGCGAGCGGCGCAGGAATTCCAGACCGGAGCTCCTCTTTCTCCCGCCCCCGGTATTCCGGGGGAGGGCTGGGTAGGGGGCTGGGCAAATCAAGCGTTGACCGCACAATCCCCTCCCTAACCCTCTCCCGGAGTACCGGGGGCGGGGAAAATGCTCCTGCAAGTTTAAAGTCTGATGGCTTCCCGCGCCGCGCCGATGGCGCGCCGGATTTCAAAGCGATGAGCGCGGCTCAGAAAGTCGCCTTTGCCCGGCAGAAGATCAAATCCGACCTGATGAAAAATGAAAACGGCAGGGGGTAATCCCATGTTGCTTGCTGAACGACAACTTCGCCTCAAAGACCTGATCGCGCAGCGCGGCATCGCCGATGTCGACTCCCTGTCAGCCGAATTGAATGTCTCGCAATCGACCATTCGGCGCGACGTCGATATGCTCGAGCAGGCCGGCTTCGTCCAGCGCACGCACGGCGGTGTGATCTGGCTCGGCAACGACAAGCAGTCCGCCGCCTCGCGCCCCTACGCCTTCGATCAGCGGATGGGCTTCCGTGTCGATGCGAAAAAGCAGATCGCGCGGGCCGCTAAGCAGCTCATTTCCCCTGGCCAGACGCTGCTGATCGACGGCGGCACCACCACGCTCTATTTCGCCCAGGAATTGCTTGGAAGCGCACTGCAACTGGTCACCAATTCGCTGCCGATTGCGAACCTGTTTCTCAACGACGATCGCGTCGAACTGGTCGTCACCGGTGGCCTGATGTACCCGCGTTATGGCGTGCTTCTCGGCCCTCTCACCGAAGAAATCCTCTCCACCATTCACGCCAAGACGTTGGTCCTCAGCGTCGCCGGCATCCACGATGGCGCGCTCTACAACCAGAATCTTCTTCTGGTCCAATCGGAACGAAGGATGATGCAACAGGCCCAGGAAGTCGTGCTCCTCGCCGACTCCGGAAAATTCGGACAACAGGCGCTGTCCAAACTCTGCCAGCTCGACGAGATCGACATCGTCGTTAGCGATGCGGAACTTCCCGATGAGCAACGGAAGCAGGTCGAAGCGGCGGGATGTCGATTGATCATCGCCGAAGCGGGCGAATGAGCACGGCGCGCCTCTGCCAATGAAATCTGGTAGAATTCGTGCAATGGTGGGACGATCCTCAGTTCTCCAACGCGTCATCGATCCAAAGCGGGGAGATCTTTCCGCCGAACTCGCCTACTACATTCTTACCTTGGATTTCCCTGAGGCGGATCACATCCGATATGCGCAACTAGCAGGAAAGGCGGAGCAAGGCGCGCTAAACGATCCCGAATGGGCGGAGCTCGAAGACTTCCTCAACGTGAACGATTTTCTTGCGTCCATTCAAGCCAAGGCAAGAGCATCGATGAAGAACCGCAACAGCGCGGCCCATCAGCCGGGACACTCTTCATGACCAACCTTCCGGTATCCAGCGCTTACCGACCCGCCGTGGTCACTTCGATCATCATTCAGCTTCTTCTTTCCGTGCTGTTTCTGATGATTCTGGATGGTGGTTTCACCGCGCGGGTTGGCGGATACAGCATGATCGGCTTCTGGATCGGCGTTGCGATCGTCATGCTGCGGCGGCCGCGCGACCCGCGGCCGTCTGATCTGGCTTATGTCCGCTACGGTTACCCGATCATCTTCATCGTTGGGCTTTTGATCGCTGTCGCGGTGCTGTACATGCGTCAGCGCCATTAAAAGAGAAAAGGCGGTCCGGGGACCGCCTTTTGCAATTCAAATTCAATCAATTTGATCGAAAAACTACGCCGATTCCTTGCGCCGTTCGGGTTGGACATCGAACAGGTTCTTTCGACCCAGAATCACATCCTCGCTCAGGATGAATTTCCCGCCGTGACGGTGGTCGGGGAGGCGATACATCATGTCGAGCATCAGCTCTTCGCAGACGGCGCGCAAGGCGCGGGCACCGGTGTCGCGCTTGAGGGCGCGCTCGGCAATCAATCGCAATGCGCCCGGCGTGAATTCCAGCTCGCTGTTTTCCATGCGGAAGAACTTCTGATACTGGCGAACCAGCGCGTTCTTCGGCTCGGTCAAAATCGACACCAGCGTATCCACATCGAGCGGCTCGAGCGTGGAGATTAACGGAAGTCGGCCGACAAATTCAGGAATCATTCCAAATTCAACCAGATCTTCTGGCTGAACTTGCGCCAGAATCTCGGCCTTCTCGCCAGCCGTATCGGGCTTGGTCGTCTCAGAATTGAAGCCGATCATGCGCTTGCCGAGGCGCTTGCGAATGATGTCTTCGAGTCCGACGAAGGTGCCGCCGCAGATGAACAGGATGTGGCTCGTGTCCATCTGAATGTATTGCTGCTCGGGATGCTTGCGGCCGCCCTGGGGCGGAATGTTGGCGATGGTGCCTTCGAGCATTTTCAGCAGGGCCTGTTGAACGCCTTCGCCGCTCACGTCGCGCGTGATCGAGACGTTACCGCTGGTCTTGCCGATCTTGTCAATTTCGTCGATGTAGATGATTCCGCGCTGCGCGGATTCCAGATCGTAATCCGCATTCTGCAGCAGCTTGAGCAGGATGTTCTCCACGTCCTCGCCGACGTAGCCGGCTTCGGTGAGCGTGGTGGCGTCGCCGATGGCAAAGGGGACGTTGAGGATTCGTGCCAGCGACTTGGCCAGCAGGGTCTTGCCGCTGCCTGTGGGGCCGATGAGCAGCACGTTGCTCTTATCGATTTCGGTATCGTCGGCAATGTCCGGTGCGCCGCCGTCGGCCTGCTCGACGGTCGTGGTCAATCGCTTGTAATGGTTATGAACGGCAACCGCCAAAGCCTTTTTAGGATGGTCCTGCCCAACGACGTACTGAGCGAGGAATTCCTTGATCTGCCGGGGGCTGGGAATGTTGTTGAAGGAGGGAACACCCGCGCTGCTGAGCTTTCGCTTTTCCTGTCGAATGATGTTGTGGGCCAGATCCACGCAGTTGGCGCAGATGTAGACATCGCTGGGTCCTTCGACCATCGGCCCGACATCGCGCGAAGACTTGCCGCAGAAGCTGCACGTGGTGACGCGCCGGCCGCGGAAACCCCCGCCGCCCGGCGGATTGCCGCCACCACCGCTGGGTGGCTGAGTTCCGCTGCCTCCGCCGTTGCCTGGGCGATTCGTGTTGGGCATTCGACTTGCCTTCCTCCGGGGGACCCTTTTTCAAGTCCCCAAAACTGCTATCGGACGGGGCGTTGCCCCACCCGGCTTGGCGGACCGTGCGCCCTCGCGCACGCATTGCCGCACCGTTGGTTATCGTTCAGCAAACGGTGTGGACTTGATACGCAATCCAACCGCCGCAAGGACAATCTTACCCGGTTGCGGTTGTAAAGGAAAAATAGAAAACCGCTTTGCGCTGTAAGGCTTTTCGCGTCGTGTCGAGCGTCTTTATATCGGACTGAACCGCTACTTGGGTGGCGGGGGATTGGCTGGCGGACGCGGAGCAGTAGTCGTCCCGATAATCTTGGCCTTGGCCCGCTCAAATTCTTCCGCCGTCATCTTCCCGCTTTTGTGCATCTGCCTCAGGTCTGAAAGCGTGAAGGCCGGATGGTTTGGCGCGTCGTCGCTGAGCAGCATCCTCTTCACGTAGAGGACGATCAGCAGACCCACGACGATGATCAAAACGATGACGATCCCCCAGAAAATGATCGAGCCGGATAAGGAACTGTCTGCGATCATTGAGAAGCCTTGGCCGAAAGATGATCACCACGGAGGCACGGAGACACGGAGGTGTGCCTGACGTGGGACGGGGCTCGGCTAGAGTACCCTTCTGATGAAAGAGTTTCTAATAACGGCTGAGTTAAAATTGATCATCAAGCCGATTCGGTGTCCACTCAATTTCAAATAGGTTAAAAGCTGTGCTTCGTGAATTGGGATTAACCTTTCGACCGATTTCGCTTCCAGCACAAGCTTTTCTTCGATAACGAAGTCCATCCGATAGCCGCAATCGAGGGTCAAGCCCTTGTAAATAATGGGTAGCGGAACTTCCATTCGATAGTTCAATGAACGCAGTTCAAATTCACGCGCAAGACACCTCTTGTAGGC
>JANWHF010000178.1 GCA_025450555.1 Tepidisphaeraceae bacterium
AGGATGGAGAGCACCACCGTGAGTAGAATGATCATGGGCATTGACGGGTCGATTCGAGGTAGTTTCATCGGCTGTTTCTCCGCTGTTGACTACGGAGATACGACAGGCGTGTTGCGGGGCGGGCGGCAGATTCAACGAGCGGCTGCCACGAGACACCAGCACGGTGACCGCCGTGCTAATAGTCGTATCTAATACAGTTGAATTACAAGTTAAAGCGCACCTGTCCGGATTGTGTCTGTCCCGATTTTTGTGTCCACGCCGGGGCAAAGCCGGCGCCGAGGTTTGACATTTCGCGGGTGTTCTTACCGCCGCGCCGCCCCGGATTCGGGAGCGCGGTTTGAAGAGCGCTGGGAGATCCGGGGCGTCGCTTCGCTTTGCCCGCGGCGTGGACAGGAAGCATGCCGGCTTTTCTGTCGCTTGTATTTCAGGCAACGCCCCGTGCCCGCCGACGGAGGAGTAGGCCGGCGATGCATGCGGTCGCGAAAGTGATTGCTGAAGGCTCGGGCGTGGAGAGGACCGTCAGCACAACATCGTTGCCGTCGCCGCCCTTGTAGGTGATCTGGAATTGATCGCCGTCGGCGGAAAACGTCGAGCCCTCGGGGAGGCCGGCAAAATTGCCGTTTGTTAAAATAGAACCTCTTTCGTAATTGATGATTGTGAGTTGGTCGCCCTGTTGGGCGTTGTAGCCAACCGAGACGTCAAGGTTAGCCCCCAGGCTTCCCAAAAAGTTCGTTACGTCAACCTGATCGTATTGAAGACCAGGGGTAGTGCCATTCAGCGACACATGAAATGTACCCTGCCCCATCAACAATTGGCCGACCGTAAGGATATCCGATCCATTCTGGCCGCCGGCACCCGGCCACAGAATTCCGAAGGAAAAAGCTGTACCAAGTCAAGCGTGCCGCTTCCGCCTAAAACCGCACTGGGGCCACCCGTGCCCAGGCCCACAGTCGCATTTGCGTGCGCTGTCGTATCAACTCGAACGGTGCCGCCTTGGAAAACATAACTGGGGGCTCCGTTCGGATTGACCACAGAACTGGAATGAGTGAGCCACAATGTACCCGGGCCGTTCTTCAGGAGCGGCCCTGTGACTGTGCCGGAATAGGCGGCTACGATCCCGCCTGCGACGTTTACGGTGATAGGACTTGACGAATCCAAGACCTGACTAATGTTGTTAGAAAATGTCTGATTGGAGTTTTCAAACGCAATTCCGGCCGGCGGAAGACCGTATTGGGGGGAGTCGCCGACTAGAATGTTTCCGCTGCCAAGTGCGCCATTGGCCTGACTAACGACGATCCCTTCGCTGATGGTGAGCGTACCCGCGAATGAGCTGGGTTGCGTTAAAACCAGCGTACCGGCTCCAAATTTGGTGATGCTCGAAGCATTCTGCAATTGCGAATCGACAACATATCGAGGTTCGGTCCCAGTCTCCTGGCCATCGGTGTAGATCAAGGCTTCGTGCGAGCCGAAATTGATCACCCCTCCACTTATCGCCGTTATTTGTGACGAAGTCCCCGCCATCGACAGGGCACCCGAAGTCAATTGAATCTGCTGGGAAGCAGGAATGGTCAAGGTCGCGTTGCTGATTGCCAGAGCATTGACAGTTGTGCTTTGTGAAAGCGTTTGATTTGCAGTAATTCTAATGTTACTCGTGCTTGAAGCGCCAAGTGGAATGGCTGGCAGGTACTCAGTTGAAAAATCCAGAGGACGCAGGCCGACATCGTCGGCGGTTCCAAGCTTCCCATCAGGGCCTGGATCGTAGGTTATAAACGAACCGCCGGTTCCGATCGCATAGGGCAAAATACTCTGGTTAGTCGAACCGGGCGATCCACTGCTGCCAACCAGCGGAAGCGATGCGGCATTCCGAACCAATGCTTGTCCAACCATTGTGGTGGCTGAAGAGTCCAACGACAGTTCCAGCACTGCGGCTCCAGATCTCGTAAGAGATTGCAGCGTCATGGAGGCTGGCGCTCCATTGGAGTGGACGTTTAAATTCAGTTTAGTTCCGGAAAGGGTCACCGCGCCAATCGTCTCACTGGTCGCGGCTGTCGCGTTCCCATCGAGGGTGATCGTTCCGAACACACAATTGATCGGCGCATTGTCTCCTAAGCGATCACTGTTCACGGCTGGTCGGTTGTCCAATTCGAGGTTGCCTTCATAGATGTTGATCGAGGAGGATGCGCGAATGCTGCCGTCTGCACCCGTGATCACCACGGGCACAGCGAAGCCGCTTAAGGATGTTGTGCCGTTATAGGTGTTGGCTCCCGTGAACGTGCCGCCGTTTATGTTCACGTTGAAAAAGTCACTCAGGGCACCGTTTGCCCCAATCACGCCCGCGTATTGGCTGTTTCCCGCGGACGAAAGAAATAGAAAAGACGACATGGTGGAGATATTGGCCGAAAAGATCTGTGCCCCGGCGCTCGAACCAATTCCTGTTGTGACGAGTGTTCCATTCCTAAAGTCAAATACGGTGCTATCAGTAGTGGAATTGAAATTAACGTCCGCTGCTTCGGGCCAGATTCCACCCAGGTCTATGATGCTGCCACCGTTGGAGAACGTAGGATCAAAAATCGCGGTATCATTGTTGGTCGGCACTTTGCCAGAAGACCAGTTTGCAGGATTTGACCACAATGAGTCCCCTGATGCATTCGTCCACGTGTCATTGCTCGCAGCGGCCTGGCCCGCCAACCCCAGAGACACAACAATTAGGATATACCCGATTCGACCCAGCATTTTCGCCCCATCATTAATTTGTGCATAAGAATTGGAAGGCCGAAACCACCGGCTCCGCCCGTTTAAGTCCTCAAATGCTACTTCAAAAGCGCTTCGCGCTCAATCGTCCTAGCATGCTGAATCGCAATATCCCTCGTTGAAAGCAAGCAATCGAACATTGAACGGCAATCTTTCCCGAGTCGTGGCCTCCGCCTTCTGCGTTCGCGATGCCACGCCACTACGCTCTGCATCCGACTTGCCTGACTAACCCTCCCTACAATCTTTCCATGCCAGAAACCATCGCACCCGCCATCGATTCGATTGCTTTCCCCGAACTGGACGCCAGTGAGATGGAGGCGGTGCGGAAACTGGCGGAATCGTGCGATTATGACGACGGCCAGATCGTTTTCCGCGCGGGGGAGGCGGAGTTGGATTTGTTTATCGTGGAATTGGGCGGGATGGAGATCATCAATCCTTCGGATGATGATCGGCAGATCGTCGTGCATGGGCCGGGGCAGTTTGCGGGCGATATCGATTTGCTGACGCGGCGTCCGGTGATTGTGACGGGGATCGCGCGGGGGCCGACCCGGCTGCTGCGCGTGCGCGGCTCCAAGATTCGCGAGCTGCTGACGCGCATTCCGCGGCTGGGGGAGAAGATGCTCATCGCGGCACAGGAGCGCCGCCGACTGCTGAGCGAGGCGGGCGTGCTGGGGTTGAAGGTCGTGGGGCCGGGCAAGTGCCGGGATACAATGCAGGTGCGGGAGTTTCTCTCTAAGAATTTCGTGCCGTTCACCTGGTACGACAGCGATTCGGAGACGGGCCAGCGGCTCATGAAGGATTGGGGTACCCCTCGGAAATCGCCGGTCATTTCATTTGGACCCAATGAGCCGATGATCAACCCGAGCCTGCGCGAGCTGGCGCAGCGCGCCGGCGTCTGGCGGCATTGCCCGGGCGAGACGGTGGATCTGGCCGTCATCGGCGCCGGGCCGGCGGGAATGACCGCCGCGGTTTATGCGGCTTCGGAAGGCGTTTCCACCGTCGTTCTCGATCGGCTGGGGCCGGGCGGACAAGCCGGGGGATCATCCAAAATCGAAAATTTTATTGGGTTCCCAAGCGGTTTATCGGGTGGAGAGCTGGCCGTGCGCAGCGTGCTGCAGATGCTCAAGTTTGGCGCGAAAATGGTCGCACCGGTGGCGGTGGAAAGGCTCGAGCCGGCTTCGGAGCCGGGCGGGCTGCACGCGTTGCAACTGGATTGCGGGACGACGCTCCGCGCCAGGACGATTTTGATTGCGGCGGGCGTGCGCTGGCGCAAGCTGGAAGCCGAGGGAGCCGAGCGGTTTGAATCGGCGGGAATTCATTACGCCTGCACGTCGGTCGAGGCGCTGCTGTACGACACGCAGGACGTGGCGGTGGTCGGCGCGGGAAACTCCGCCGGGCAGGCGGCGATGTTCCTTTCCGAATGCTGCGCCGATCGCAAAGTGCATCTCCTGGTGCGCCGCCGGCTGGGGCCGGGCATGTCGGCGTATCTGGTTAATCGAATTCGCGCGGCACGGAATATCATCGTGCATGAAGGGGTGGAGATTTCAGCCGTGCATGGAAAGCGCCTGATCGAAAGTGTTACGCTTCGCGCGTTCAATCCGGACAGCGCTGCAAAAAGCGCCGCGGAAAATGACGGGGATGGGCAAGCGCCGGAAACGCTTCCGATTTCCGCGGCCTTCGTCTTCATCGGCGCGGAGCCGGGTTGCGGCTGGCTGCCGCAATCGCTGGCGCGCGATCAACTGGGCTACATCCTGACCGGCATTGACGCGCTCAAATCCGGCAAATGGCCGCTGAAGGATCGCGAGCCTTGCCCGCTCGAGACCACCATCCCCGGCATCCTCGCCGCCGGGGATATCCGCGCCGGTTCCACCAAACGAGTGGGTTTTGCGGTTGGGGATGGGTCGCTGGCGGTTACGTGCGTGCATCGTTTGACGGCGATTAAGAATTGAAGGATCTGCGTCATTGGTGCTTGCGCGAAGCCGCAAGCGGCGAAAAGCAGGATTCATGGGCATGCGTTTTCAAATCCCGGAAGAGCTTACGTGAGCAATCTCACTCAATGCTTCATCCCAGCGAGCCGACTGAGTATTCCATTGCAGTTCATATGAGGTGAAGAACAAATTTTCACCGCCGGTTCAGAATCACAAGTGCATCGCTTCCGACGTTTTGTTAGACTCCCGGCGTTACAAATCCTTTTTTTCTGTCCCAGCTTCCGGGGGTATCGTGATTCATAGTAACGACCCGCATCGGTTGGATGATGCGCATGATCCCAATGCGGCGGAACCTTATGACTTGACGCTGGAAGAGGCGGAGGCGGAGGCGGAGGCGGAGGTGCCGCTCGCTACGCCGCATGGCGGTGTGCTGGCTCCCCCGCCGGAGTTAGCGCCGGTGCCGCAGCCTGTCCAACCCGCGCTTTCGCGCGGCGTCATTTACCGGATCAACAGCAGTCACGCCAGCTTCGGTGAATTGTGGCGCGATTGTCGGTCACCTTCGGTTTTGCTGTTGTGGATGACCAAGCTGCTGCGCATTCGCGTGCCGGGGTCGGTCACTGATCTGAATGTCGAATCGCTTGCGCCCTTTGAAACGTCGCCGCAGGAGCTGCCGGCGGATGTGCAGCAGAAGATGGCGCCGATCCTGAGCGAGATGGGCGACAATGGATTCGACTCTGGGCAAGCGGTGGCCCACGTCCTTGTCGATCTGTTCAACTCGTGTCGAACCTATGTGATGACGCTTCCGCGAGCCGACGGGCGCGCGATTGGCCGGGTTCGCGTGCGGATGGAGGGAACTCGGACGCCGCCGAAGACGAGCGTTTCGAGCGATGTGCTGAGCGAATTGTCGGATGGGCGATATATCTGGTTCACCAGCGCCAAATCGATCTGCGATGCGCCGATCGGCGTCGAGGTTCACAATCATCGCGGCGCCAGCTTTGCCGAGCTGTGGGCGCTGCACGATCGCCATCTTCGACAGAATACGACCCGTTCGATCAACGTGATCCGGGACGCTGCAGAGGCGCGGGCGCTCGCCGAGCGGCATCAGGTGAAGCTTCGCGATTTCCACCTTCGTCGAAAGCTTTTTACGCCTGTGGATGAAGCGGAGCGCCAGCAGATGAATGCCCGGATGGCGGGCTTTGGGCAGTCGGGATCCACCAACTTCGAATATCCGCTGGTGCTGGCCGAGATTCATCGATTGCAGACGCGCAAGAGCAGCCGGACCGTCGGCATTCTGATGCTTCTTGTCTCCCTGGGATTGTTCCTGATGATCGGCTTTGGCGGAGGCACGACAACGGCGCAGAAGGAAATGAATTCCTGGCAGACGTTGCTTCTGCTCGTGCCGATTCTTTTTTTCCACGAGCTGGGCCATTACCTGGCGATGCTGCTGTTTCGGTATCGCAACGTGCGGATGTTTTTCATCCCGCTGTTTGGGGCCGCGGTGAATGGTCAGAACTACACCGCGCCCGGGTGGAAAAAAGTGATCGTGGCGATGGCGGGACCTCTGCCGGGCATCGTCGTGGGCGGCGTGCTCGCGTGCGTGGGAATCGTATTACATCATGCGCTGTTGATGAAGGCGGCGATGCTGACGCTTTTAATCAACGGCTTCAATCTGCTTCCCGTTCTGCCGCTGGATGGCGGACGAATCGTGCAGGTGCTGCTGTTTTCCCGGCATTATGGACTGGACCTGGCGTTCCGAATTGTGACGGTCGTGATTCTGGCGGGCCTGGGTTTCCTGCCGGGTGGGCGAATCTTTTTTTACCTTGCGATCGCGATGGCGATTAGCATCCCGTCCGCAATCAGGACCGGGAAGATTGCCCAGGAGCTGCGCACTCGAGGCGTCGGGCCGCGGCCGGGTGATGATCAGACGATTCCATTGGATGTGGCCCAGCAGATTATTTCGCGGCTCAAGTCGGGGGTTACCAGCCGACTATCTCAGCAGACCAAAACGCTGGCGCAGCAGACGCTGTCGGTTTACGAAGGCATTTGCGCGCGTCCGCCCGGCTGGGCGAGCACGATCGGCTTTGGCGTTTTTTACATTGGAGGGATTCTGTTATCGCTCGCGCTGACGCTGGTGCTGGTGGTGGCGCAGCCGGGACGGTTCAACGACCTCGCGCGGGCTGCCGCGGCACAGCCCAAGCAGAAACTTTCGCCGGCCGATATCGTGATGTTCCCCAATCCCACACCGGTTTCGACGGCGGCACATCAAAACATCATTGCCAATTTCCCACGGCCGGGCGATGCCATCACCGCGTTTGACGCGCTGCGCCCGCAATTGACCGATGGCGAATCGATCGAGCGATTCGGGCAGACGCTGATGGTGTCACTGGCGGGTATTTCGGATGACGAGCGGCATCATTGGATCGATCGTGTGCAGGCGCGCACGAACGAATTCTGCGTGGAGGGAGCCCAAGCGCCGGTTAGCATTCGTTTGACATGCGTCGCGCCCAGTAATGCCGCGGCTGAGAAAATCCAGAAGGAGCTGAACGAGTATTTTGGTTTGATGTATGTCATGCGAGTGATTCCGCCCTGGATGCCTGATGACGCGCGTACGCCGCAGGAGCGCGCTGCTCAGCGGGTTGCACGCCAGACATACCAGCGGCTGACCGAAGCCGGTTCCACCGCATACAAGGACCCGCAGGTTCGCGAGCTGAGTAAAAAGATCCGCCAGGCCAGACAATACGGCGACACCGCCAAGGTCGAGCAACTCTCCAAGGAAAGCACCGCGCTCATGGAGCACCTCCGTCAGCGCGACATCGATCACATTCGCGCGGCTAACGACGGTAGCGTCGACCAGGAAGTGGTTCGTCAATACATGGCGTTGCCGAAACCGAATTTCGACGATGAAGGAGACGAAATCTCCACGCCGAAGACCAAGGCTCAATATCATGCGATGGCCCTGCGTATGGGTGAGGCGCCGGAGGGCGATGACCGGTATCTTGTGCGTTACGGCGGCGTTGGCCGGCGCGAGCAGCTTTTGACCTTTTCATATCTGAGCTTCCACGACACGCCGCAGGGCGCGCCGGCTCTGGTGAACTGGCTGGCGGACAAGGGATGCAAATCGATGCATTACGAAATCAAAATCCGCGCGCTGGAGATTCCGGATGTGCAAAGCAGTTCGGACGGCTCCGATCGCTAAATATGCAGTACCGCTTGAGCGCGAGGTCGCTACAATGCCTCGACTATGCCATTGATCAGCGA
>JANWHF010000179.1 GCA_025450555.1 Tepidisphaeraceae bacterium
CCTCCCCCGCAGAGTACAGCGGGAGAGGGAGTGATAGAACCGCGTGGAACCCCCCTTGGCGCGCTGTGCGTTTTGCGGGGCGGGCAAAATCGCGTAGAATCTCGCTCAACTCCAACCAGGGACGGTCGGTGGAAAATACGTTGCAAGACAGCGCTGGGCATGGATCGCGGGAATATCGGGTCGAGTTGGACATCTACAACGGCCCGCTCGATCTGCTGCTGTATCTCATCAAGCGCGATGAACTGGACATCTACGACATCCCGATTTCGCGCATCACCGAATCCTATTTGCAATATGTGCAGATGCTTCGGCAGTTGAAGGATGGCACTGGGCTGGATATTAACTTGGCCGGCGAGTTCCTGGTGATGGCGGCGACTCTGATGGAAATCAAGTCGGCCATGCTGCTGCCCAAAGCGCCGCAGGTGGAGCGCGAAGGCGGAAGCGCGACGGCCGACCTGACCGACCCGCGGGCCGAGCTGGTTCAGCAGCTTCTGGAATACAAGCGATTCAAGGACACGGCTCACCTCTTGGAACACAAGCAGCGCGAGCATGAGAGCCGATTCGCGCGGTTCCCCGCCTTGCGAGGAGAGCAGTCGGACGAGCCGCCGCCGCTGGATCTGGATGAGGTGCAGATCTGGGATCTGCTGACCGCATTCGATCGGCTGATGAAGGAAGTGGGCACGCGCAAGCCGCGTTATCACGAAGTCATTTATGACGACACGCCGATCGACCTGCATGCGGCTGATATCGAGGATCGATTAAAACGCGAAAGCAAGCTGACGCTTCGGCAATTGATCATCGGTCGCAAGAGTCGAAGCGAAATGATCGGCGTGTTCCTGGCGCTGCTGGAGCTGATCCGGCAGAAGAAGATTCTGGTGGAGCAGCCGGAGGCCAATGACGAGCTGGATATCATTCCCGCCCCGCCGGAACATCGGCAGACCTACGAAATGGCGTCAATGAATCTCGCTCCTGAGAGCATCGCGACCGAACAACCTGCGGGAGAACAAATGACCGAAGCCGCGGCGCCGACGGAAACAACGGATCAAACGCATGTGGCATAGCGCGATACGTAGCACAGGCTTCTAGCCTGTGGTTTTAGATTCACAGCCTGGAAGGCTGTGCTACGACAGGCGAGAGATCATGGGACTTCAAGAAAAACTAAAATCGCTTGGCATTGAATTGCAGCCGGTATCGGGGCCATTCGGCGCTTACGTGCCGGCCAAGCGCGTCGGGAATCTGATCTACGTTGCCGGGCAGCTTCCGATCAAGGATGGCAAGCTGCTGGCCAGCGGGCAAGTCCCTTCGCGCTGCTCGATCGATCAGGCGCGGCTTGCCGCGCGACAATGTGTTTTTAATGCCCTATCAGCCGTCCTGGCGATTGAAGGAAATCTGAACAGCCTGGAAGGCGTGGTGCGAGTCGGAGCGTTCGTTAATTCCGATACCAGCTTCACCGAGCAGCCGAAGGTCGCCAACGGCGCCAGTGAACTGCTGCTGGAACTTTTTGGTGACAGCGGAAAACACGCGCGTGCCGCCGTCGGGGTTAATACGCTTCCGCTGGACACGGCAGTTGAGATCGAATTCATATTCCAAACCCGATGATGAGCGTATGGATTCTCAAGTTTAGCGGGTGGGCTTGCCCGCCGTTGCGCGCCGCCATTTAAATGCAGAGTGCCTATCATTTCCTGGGCTGATTGAATACTGCTCCATCCACGATGATCCGAACCACGACCATTTTTGATGTTCCCCGCATCCAGGAGATCATCAACAGCCACGCCGAGCTGGGAAAAATGCTGTTCAAGAGCTATGCGCAGCTCTACGAAGACCTGCGCGATTTTGGCGTGTGTGAGCGCGACGGACAGATCGTCGGGTGCGTTGCGCTGACCGTAATCTGGGCCGACCTTGCGGAAGTGCGCTCGCTGGCAGTGGACAACCGCTTTCGCGGCCAGGGCATCGGGCGCGAATTAGTGGAATGGGCGGTGGAAGAAGCGCGTCGGCTCAGGGTACCCAGGCTGATGTCGTTGACCTATGAGCAGGCATTTTTTGAAAAGCTGGGATTCTCGGTCGTTGCCAAGGAGACGCTGCCGCTGAAGGTGTGGAGCGATTGCGTGCGGTGCCCGAAGCGCGATGGCTGCGATGAGATCGCGATGGTGCGCGTGCTGCCGGATGTGGCCGACAGCAATCAGCCCCCGGCGCCGCCAACGCCGCGTGGGGTAAGCATTCCGGTGCTGGAATCGCTGGACGAGTAGAATTCAATCGGACATTCCGGCAGTATCAGCATTATCGGACCATAGCAACATTCTGTAATCGTCAGGTTCGGCCTCAGCCTTCCCAGTTTTACGCCTGGCACGCGATTTTGGAATCAAATTAATAATTCCGGGGTTCGCGCCGGTTTGAATCGAGAGATAGGATTCCGCGAACTGTCTTCTTGCGGGAGTGGTGTCGCTCGGTGGAAAGCACGTCGCTTCAGGAATCTTCAGTCTCATCGCGCATCCTGATCGTCGAGGACGACCGGGCGAGCCGAATGGCCATGGAAGCGCTGCTTCGTCTTTCAGGCTTTGCGGTGCTGCCCGCTTCGAGCGTAGCGGAGGGGATGGGACTGCTGGCGCAGAATCCAAACTGCATCATCCTGGATCTGATGCTGCCGGACGGAAATGGCGCTGAGATCCTGGCGCATGTTCGAAATAATCGGCTTCCGATGCGAATCGTGGTGACGACTGGCGCCATTGAATGGCAGAAGATGCTCGGCGCATCACCGATGCCGCCGGATTTAATTCTTCAGAAGCCGGTGGACTTCAAGGAAATACTCCGTTGGCTCGAACGCCATTGCAAAAGCACTTCCCCTTCCACTGGTGCATGATTAATACATCTCGCTACGAGCTTCTCAATTCATATTTGCTTTAGTGACCTTGCAGGAGCGAAAGCACGCTCTGCGGCGTCGAGTTGGCTGTCGCCAGGACACTGGTGCCGGCCGAGACAAGGATCTGGGCACGGGTCATGTTGGCGGTTTCCTGGGCAAAGTTGGCATCCTCAATCGAGCTTTCGCTGGACGTAACGTTCTGAATAGCGACGTTCAGCGAATTCATGTTTGTTTCGAGCGTGTTCTTCTGGAACGCGCCGAGCCGGCCCGCCATCACGCTGATTTGTGTAATGGCTTCGTCGATGATCTGCGAAGCCGTCGCTGCTTTGCCGCTGGCCAGGCTCGCGGTGCCGCCCGTGATCGTGTCGCTGAGGAAGCCGAGCGAAGAATCGCCCAAATGGCTCGCTGCGACGGACTGGATTCCGATGCTGACCTGCTCATTAGACGAGACCGCCGCGCCGAGTTGGAACATGGCTCCGCCGCCGGTGATGGTGAAGGCGGTGTTGCCCGCGCCGAACTTCTGGCTGAGGGTCATGTCCATATCCAGCGCGCCGGTGTTGACCGACAGGTTCAGACCGTCACCGACCACCTGTGTTCCGTTGACCGTCGCGACCGCATCGCGTCCCACGGCTCGCTCGACCTGGGCGCCGCTTGCATTGACGGTGCCGAATGTACCTTTGAGCGCGACCACGGAAACGAAATTCTTCGACCCGTAGCCGGAGCTGTGGAAGGTAATGCCGCTGGTGACATTGCCGGGCGTATTCATCGTGGCGGTGACGCCCGTGCTGTCATTGAGGCTGTTAATGGCAAAGGCGATGGCCGAGACCGATGTTCCGCTGGTGAAGCTGAGGGTCTGAACGCCTTCGCTTCCGGTGATCTGGAGCGTGACCGAGCTGGTGATGGCGCTGCTCTTGAACGCCAGGCCGGCGGTTTGGGCGCTGGTGATCACGTTGATCTTCACCGGCATGGTCGGCTGCGTGCCGAAGTTGGCCTGGTGAATCCCCAGCGAGCTGATCTGGGTGGTATTCACGCCGCTCGTCAGGTAATCGAGGTTGCCGTTGATGAGCTGCAGGCCGGCAAAGGTCGTGCTGTTGGCGATGCGCGTGATGCTTTCGACCGAGGAGTCGAGCTGCAACTGATTGGCGGCGATTTCGGCCGGCGACATCGCACCACTGTTGGCTGCCTGCACCGTCAGCTGCTTCATGTTGATCAGCAGCGACGAGATTTCGTTGAGCGCGCCTTCGGCAGTCGAGATGACGTTGTTGGCCTGCTGAGAGTTGCTGACGGCGGAATTGAGGCCCGCGATTTCGCTCTTGAGCGATTCGCTGGCAATCAGCCCCGCCGGATCATCGGCGCCGCTGTTGATGCGAAGGCCGGTGGACAGGCGTTGCAGGGTGTTGCTCAACGTCTGCTGCGATCGCGCCAGCCCGAGCTGGGCGGTGAGCGAAGAGACGTTGGTATTGATACGCGACATGACAATCCTCCATGATTGTTTCGCCCGGTTTCCGGCCCGATCGGCCAGCGTTCAACGACCCGGACGTTGCCCCAGCTCAAGGGGCTTGCGAATTTCGTAGCGAATCGCGGAACCGGCACAGATCAATCCGGTTGTCGCGATTCGGCGCCGGCCGCCGACAGGCCCTCCAAAGGCCGCGGCGACAGCGGACGCCTACTTCTTCTCTTCCTTGGGTTGTTGTGGATTCTTCGGAGGCGTAACCTTTCCAAGACCCGAAAGGTCCTCGGGTTTCACCTGCGCCGCCGCGCGGTTTTCGCGGCGAATCGCATCGTAAACTTCCTTGCGATGAACGCTGATCTCTTTGGGAGCGTTGATCCCGAGGCGAACTTTGTCGCCGCGAATATCCACGACGGTGACTTCAATATTGTCACCGATCATGATCGTCTCGTCGCGCTGCCTGGACAGTACCAACATGGCTGGCTCCTTCCTGGGTGACTCAGGACGGCATCGCCGGGGATTTCGTCGTCGAAATCGCCCGTCATCGACGCAGTCCGAACGCCGCGACATCCATGCCGCGACGCGCCAGGGCCCAAAGGCCTTTGGCGCCTGAACCCGTAGCGGTCGATCAGGCCGACTTGGCCAGTGGCACGTCTGCCGCAAGCCGCAGGAGCGGTTGCCGCGTCGTCCACTTCTTTTCCGTCAACACCACCTGCATTCCCAGGCGTGTTTCGGCATTGACCGCGATGGGGCCCAGGAGGTTTCCCGTGAGCCATTCGCCAACCTTGTTGCAGATCACAAAAATCTGAAGCGACTGCTCGTTTTCCAGGCGGATTTCCTGGCGCTGCTCTTCGCGAAGCGCGACGCCATATTCCCGGAAAAAGATGGTCGGGTCGGCAACGATGAACGCGACGTTCGGATCGTCCACCGACTGAAGCCAGAAGAAGTAGTTTTCCGTTCCGGTCTGAACGAGCGCGAAGCGCGTGTGCTGGGGAAAGCCCAGCATCCCGGAGGGGAAAGTCATGATGCGATCGTCATCGACGTTAACGATTCCGAAACGCGTGGTCTGGATCTCCATTGGAACTCCATTTCTCTCGCGGCCTGTCCCGGCCGCGGTCTTGCCCGCGTACTCCGCCGCGGGGGTTTTTACACAACTCGTTCGCGAACTCCGCCGCGAACACACAATTTTTTCGATTCCGCCGCGGTCAAAGCCGCTTTGGGTCCGCACGCAGCTTTCGCCTGTTGCACCGGCAACTTCTGCCGGCTGGGGGCGTTTTCTACGTAAATACTACACTTACACTATACGCATCACACATCACAGCAAGGACCGTGCCACTACTGGAGAAAATCCAGCAGCGACTGATTCAAGCTTTTGCCGCTGGCCATGAGCGTGGCCTGCAGCGATGTCTGAAGCGTCTGAAATTTCGAGGCCGCCGACGCGAAGTCGGTATCGGTCAACTGCGAAAGCAGCGACTGCGTGGCGGTGTTTTCGTTTTGCATTTCTGATTGCCTGGACTGCATCTCCTGAACTTGCGCGCCGACCTGTCCGTGGATGCCGATCACGCGATTCTGATCGGCCGTCAATCCCTCGGCCGCATTGGTGATTCCGGTTGTGTCTCCGCTGTTGAGCGAGTTAATCAGGTCGTTCAAATGCGAGAAGATTCCATCCGCCGTAACCGGACTTGCATCTGCACCGGTGATCGTGTTGCCGATCGCGGGTGTCGTGAGACCCAAATCGCCGGCGGCAGTTGAATTATTGATCTGCGTCACGGTCAGCGTTCCAGCTCCACCGGCCGAATCGGTCAGCACGATGCTGTTGCCGCTGGTTGAGAAGGAGGCATTCACGCCCACGCCGCCCGATGCGGTATTAATGTCGTTGATCACATCCTGAACGGTCTTTGCGCCGGACAGCGCGACATTGAAGCTGGTGCCATCGGTCCGGGTGATTTGAAAATCTCCGCCGCTCGTGGCGATGTTCACACCTTTGCCATCATTCAACTGTGAGAGCGGCGTTGTCGGGCTGAAACTGCGGAGGCCCAGGTCGGCGGCAGTGGTCCCGCCATTTTCCGCGATGGTTAATTGCGAGCCTTGCGTGGGATTGAGGATGTCGATTCCGGTGCCGGCCGCATTGATCTGCGCGGTGACGGATGTCCCGGAGCCGTTGATGGCATTGAGAAGATCCTGGACGTTGGTCGCGGAACCGAAGGTCACCACGGCGCTCTGTGCGCCATTGGTGATTTTGAGGCCGTGGGTCGTATCGATGCCCGCCCCACCGTTGAGAGCTGAGATGGGCGTTAAAGGTGTAACGCGCGGCTGCGTGGAACTTCCAACCAGTGGATTCCCCACTCCCGATCCGCCCGGATCCAGAATTCCCAGGTCCGCGGCGGTCGTTCCGGTTTTATCCTGGACGCTGATGTTGTCGCCGGCAGCGCCGGTGAGAGTTAATCCTTGACCCGTAATCGATGCGGTGATTCCACCGACGCCGGCTGCATTGATGGCGTTCACCACGTCGCCGATGGTGTCGGCGCCGGAGAGATCAACGGTCTTCGTGACGGTCCCGTTGCTCAAGACGATGCAGCCAGGCCGGACACCCGTGTTCGTGGCTCCGCCCAAATCGGAAATGCGCGTCAGTGCTGTCAGATTGGGTGACAGATTTACACTCCCCTGCACCCTGCTCGAGACGGCGCCGAAGACCTGCGATCCATCGACCATGAACGCGAGATTCGTGCTCGGGTCATCGGTGTTGGCCAGAACAGTTGACGAGCCGACGAATTGCACGCCACCTGGCGTGGAGACGAAGGGCTGCGCATTGGATTTGTCGCCGCCGAAGATGTAGCTGCCGTTGAATTGCGTGTTAGCGATCGACAGTGCCTGGTGATAGAGCGTTTTGACGACGGCGGCATTGGCCTGCCGTTGCTGCTGGGTCACGTCGGAGCCGACGCTGCTGGAGGCGATGTTCTGTGCTTGCTGAAGAAGATCGGTCAGATTGCCCAGCGTCGAGTCCACTTCGCTGAGCTGACTTTGTCCCGTCTGAAGATTGGTCAGATACCCCTGGCGAAGGTCGAGCGTCTTTTGAAGCTGGATCGCAACCGCAGCATTGCTCGGATTGTCGCTGGGCGCGTTGATGCTTTTGCCAGTCGAAAGCTGCTCTTCAACGGCCAGGAGCTGCGCCTGCGTGCTGTCAACCTGCGATGCGGTGATCTGCCCTGAAAGCAGCAGTCCGACCCGCGCAATTGGAATGGATTGGATGCTCATGGCTTCACAGGTTCCTCGTCAGGCCGAACTTCATACGCAGACCTTCTCCATTACATGTTGATCAACGTCTGCATCATCTGATCGATTGTGGTGATGAGCCGCGCGGCTCCCTGAAAGGCGCGTTGCTGCTGCATCAGATTTACGGCTTCTTCATCCAGGCTGACGCCACTGGTTGAATCATGCTGGGCGCTCAGCGCGCTGAGCACTGCACTGGATGCTTGCGTATTGGTCTTGGCGTCGGAAACCTGGGTGGCAATTCCATTGACAATCGATTGATAGCTGTCATCCAGGCTGCTGCCATTCATGCTGGCAATCGGAGTCGATCCCAGCGAGGCAATAGCCAAGGCATTGGTGTTGTCCGCGGCATCGCCGTTCTGCGCCGCCGCGAGCAATCCGGGCTGCGTTTGAAGGGCCAAGTTGACGGCAATGTTGGACGCATCGTTGCCACTGAAGAAGGTGTTGATTCCGAGCGCCGCGACCACTCCGCTGCTGTCCTGGCTGAAACTGATTCCGCTGGCGCCATTCGCGGCGGCGACGGTGAGCTTGCCGCCGGTGATTGTCGCGCTGACGCCGGTAATCGCATTGAG
>JANWHF010000180.1 GCA_025450555.1 Tepidisphaeraceae bacterium
AAAATCGAGCCGCAGCTCATCACTCAGGAAAACAAGGACGATCCGAAGATCCGGGAATTACTGGCGCCGAACGTGAAGTGATGAAGAAGAATCACCACGGAGGCACGGAGACACGGAGGTGTGGTTCCGCTGAGGTGTGGGCCGACGCGGGGGATGGCTTCTCGATGAAGGATATTAACCGCTGATAAACGCTGATGAACGCAGATTGAGAAGAGGATCTAAATCATTTCAAAATCCGTGAGCGCAAGGTCATAACAAGTCTATCAAAAGGATTTTGAAAGGCTTGAGCACGCCTTAATCTGCGTTCTTCTGCGTTTATGTGCGGTTAATTCATCTTCAAAATGGAGTCCCCCGCAGCGGCGCTCGTTTCAGCAGAACCCGGCCTCCGTGTCTCCGTGCCTCCGTGGTGAAACCTCTTCTTCAGTTATTGCACGATCTCGAGGATCTTGAACTCCATCGTGCCGCGGGGGGCTTTGACTTTCACGGTTTCTCCGACTCGCGCTTTCATCAGCGCATCGCCCATCGGGCTGCTGGCGGAGACGGGGAGAATATCGCTCTTAGGATCGGGGGGTTGAGCTTCACCGACGAGTCGGACGAGCTGCTCGGTGTCGTCGCTTAAATCAAGCAGCTTCACGGTGTGCCCCAGGTAAACCATGTCTTCGGGAACATGTTCGCTGGAGACGACCGCGACGTTCTTAAGCTTGGCTTCGAGCTCGGCCAGTTCGCGCTGGAGACTGCGGTTTTCTTCCTTGGCAAAGTGATACTCGGCATTTTCCGAAAGGTCGCCGAGGGCGGCCGCCTTGCGGATGCGCTCCTGAACGTCGATGAGCGACTTGTTCAGATCCTCGCGCTTTTTCTCCAGCTGCGCCTTTTCGGCGGCACTCATGAGCTGCATGAAACAACTCCCACGACGCGATCTCGCGCCAAGAATTCTTAAGCCAAAATCACAACTTCACAAACGCGAACCACCGCGCGGCAAGGCGCGGTGGTCATCAGCGTCACAGGGGTATCATACCCCTCATTAACCGGTTGGCAACGGTCCTTTTTGCCAATCGAACAAGGTTTTTAGTGCTTTCGCAGCGCGGTTCTGCTCGCACGAGCGCCGTTACGAGGCGAGCCATCCTACGCGCCAAGAAGCGCCAAGGGCGCCAAGATCGCCAAGAGAATCATTTCAGTCTTGATTCTTGGCGGCCTTGGCTCCTTGGCGTTCTTGGCGCAAATCGGACGGCGCTCTCGCGCAAGAATTCACGTCCCGAGCGGCGAAATTGACGACCGCGCGGCCAATCCATACACTCGCCGCCCTCATAGGAGCTTTGAATGTCTTTTCGATGCGTGGTGGTGACGCCTGAGCAGCAGGCGCTGGATGAAACGGTGACGCAGGCGATCCTTCCGGCACACGACGGAATGATCGGCATTCAGACCAACCGCGCCCCGCTGCTGGTCAAGCTGGGCATTGGGCCGCTGCGCGTCGATCTTCAGGGCGGCAAGCAGCGCACCTTCTTTGTCGACAGCGGCATCGCGCAAATGAAAGACAACGTGCTGACGGTTCTCACCGAACAGGCACTTCTTCCTGAAGAGATCGACGTCCCGGCAGCGATTGCTGAACTCGAAGCGGCCAAAGCGATGTCGACCAAAGATGCTCGAAGCCTCGAGCAGCGGCAGCGCGCCATGGCGCGCGGGGCGATGAAGCAGAAGCTGGCTGGGCGTTCGGCATGAGGTCAGAACGCCAGTGACATCAACTGATTTCTTCTGCTTTTCCCAATCACAGCCAGGATGGCTGTGCTGCAAAGCACAATCAATAATAGAAGCTGATTCCCACCCCTCCCCAGATGCGCGTGTCGGCACGCAGGTGATTCGCTAATCCATCTGAATAATAGAGGTACCCTTCCAGGTTCCACTGGCCATAGCGCGCGGGTGCGTTGAATAGCGTATTGAGCGAATAGCTTCCGATCAGGCCAAAGTTGTAATGCTGGAAGCCGGTGTCGGTCCTGCGGCCCGCGAGGGAGAATTGTGGATCACGCAGGACATAGGCGATGTCGGCGGTCGGCGTGAGCGTGACGCCGATGTCTTCGAAGACAAAATCGTGATGGACGCCGACCTCAAAGTAAAAGCCCTGATATTTGGCCACGTCGTAGGCGGCATAAAAGTAAGGCGAAAGGATTGGATGCTTGATGCGCAACGGCAGCGAATCGTCCAGTTGAAGCTTCCCCCAGACTTCCTGTGTATCGAGCGGCTTACGGTTGGGGTAGAGATAAGAATTGATGCCGCCTGAGATGATCAGCGGGCGAATGGTCCATTCGACGCCGCCGTAGGGGCGGACTTCCTCGAAGCGCGATATCGGGTCCTGGTTAAATACATTGACAAACAACCCAATGAATGGATGAGGCAGCTTGCCCAGATCGAAGTTCATTTCGCCGTTGAACTGCAAGGCATTTTCGGGGCTGTGGCCGAGGGTGCTCTGGTCAATGCCGCGATAGATGTAGTTGGAAAGATAGCTGCCGTTCAAGTGGAAATGGGCGCCGCCGCGGTTGATCGCTTGATCCGGCCCCTGGCCAAGCTGTGGGTACATGTTGGTGGTGTCATCGGCCATGTAGATGGGCCGATTGGGGAAGAGCGCGTCCGCTGGTGAATTCGCGGCCCCACGGACCGACTGCGCTTCGGCTCGCGCGGCCGATAGTGCCACTCCCGCCAATGCCAATGCCAACGCCCACACCCATCGCATCATGCCGAGACTCCTTCGGGGTCTTTCAGGGTCGAAACTGTAACGGGCGCAAGCGTATCGGGGAAGAGAGCGGGGAGAATTCGCATTTGTCATATGGAAACGCGAATCGAAATGAGAGCCGAGATTTGAGGAAAGCCGTCCTTTCGGATTTGAGATCTGAAATTTGAGATTTGAAATCTCAGATCATGATCGTTCCGATGGTTGTGCGGATTCGGCTCTCCGAAGGCTGACTCGCCTTGCAGGCATTCCCCGGCACGGTTACATTTCGGGCCGTCATTCGTCATTGATTGGGGCGATTGAGGTTTTGCCTGACACGGGAGCAACTGGAATGCGATGGACCTGCCTTGCTGGGTTGGCCGCTACATTGGCGTTGGCGCTGGCCGGGTGCAACAAATCGGGCAACTCCTCGTCAGCCAACAGCAATGAAATCGTGATCGGCCACGTGGCTTCGCTCACGGGCGACACCGCGACGTTCGGCGTCAGTGCCGACGAGGGCATCCGCCTGGCCCTCGAACAGATCAATTCCAAGGGCGGCGTGCTTGGAAAGCAGGTCAAGGTCATCACCGAAGATGATCGATCGCTTTCGGACGAAGCCAAGACCGCGGCCAACAAGCTCATCACCCGCGATCATGTGTGTGCCCTGCTGGGCGAAATCGCCTCGAGCCGATCGATTGCCATCGCCCCGGTGGCCGAGGATGCGAAGATTCCGATGCTCTCGCCCGGCAGCACCAATCCGAAAGTCACACAAGGCTACCAATACGTCTTCCGCAACTGCTTCACCGATAATTTCCAGGGCGCGGCGATCGCCGACTTCGCGATGAAGCAGCTTGGCCTGAAGCAGTTCGCCATCCTCTATCCGGCCAACAGCGATTATGGCGTGGGCCTGCGCGACGTCTTCAAAAAGACGGTCGAGAAAAATGGCGGGCAGATCGTCGACCAGGAAGCCTACACCGAAAAGTCGGACGTCGATTTCCGCGGGCAGCTCACCAAGATCAAAAACGCCAATCCACAGGCCATTTTCGACAGCGGCTACTACACCGAAGCCGGTTTGATCGCGCAGCAGGCGCGCGAGCTGGGCATCACCTGCCCGATCCTTGGCGGCGACGGGTGGGATTCAGACCAAACCATCAAGATCGGCGGCAAAGCCATCGAAGGCTGTTATTTCTCGAATCACTATTCGCCCGATGAAAACCGCCAGGAAGTGAAAGATTTCGTCGCCGCCTACGCGAAAAAGTATAACGGCAAAGTACCGGATGCTATGGCGGTGCTCGGATATGACGCGATGAAGATCATGGCCGATGCGATCCAGCGGGCCGGCAGCACCGATGGCACGAAAATCCGCGACGCCTTGGCCGCAACAAAGAACTTCCCCGGCGTCAGCGGTTCGACGACCATCGACGCCAACCACAACGCGAGAAAACCAATCGTGATGGTGAAAATCGAGGACGGGCGCTTCAAATACGCCGGCACCGTCAATCCCGAATAAGCCGGCAATTCGATGCAGGAATTCTTCCAGCAACTCATCAATGGCCTGTCGGTCGGTTCGATCTACGCGTTGATCGCCGTCGGCTACACGATGGTGTACGGTGTTCTGCAGCTCATCAACTTCGCCCACGGCGACGTTTTCATGGTGGGGGCGATCATCGCCTTTTTCGTTGGCACTCGGGCGCTGCCGGTCACCTTTCCATTGTGGCTGCACGTTGCGGTTTGGCTGGGGCTCGCGCTGGGACTGACCATACCCCTTCTAAAAGGCCAGTCGCGACGCGACGTGTTGATTGGGGCGCGATGGCTTTTCATTCTGTACTTGCTTTATATGGCACTGATTGTTTTTGAGGCGATGATCGGCGTACAGGAGTTGATGGGCCAGCCTGGGTCGTGGCTTAAGATGATCGACCCTCCGCTGTGGCTTCAAATCGCGGTCCCTGCGTCGATCGTGCTCGGGCTGAATGTCCCGCTCTTATTTGCCTTCCGACGGGACGCGATACGCTGGCTGCGACAATTATTCATTTTGTACATTGCGGTTATCCTGCTCGAACCGTTCATCTTCGCTCGGTCGCTGTCGATGACATTTCCGTCAGGGATTCAGATCGGCAGCCTGGTGGTGATCGGCTTAGGCACGCTCCTTCTGCTATACTATTCTAACCGCAATGCATTCCGAAGGCTTCGGCCGTTTGTCATCTTATATCTGGCGATGATGGCGCTCGAGGCGGCGATGTCGCTTTTCTCCCGCTCGAAACATGTATCGAATAGCTCATGGCTGATGGCGGCGCTTGCCATCGTAATGGCGGTCGCGGCATGTGGCGCAATCGGATTCGTCATCGAGCGCCTGGCTTATCGCCCGCTGCGCAACAAGCCGCGCATCAATTCGCTGATTACCGCAATCGGCATTTCGCTTCTGTTGGAATATGGCGGGCAGAATTCGGCAGTCTTCGGGCCGACGCCACAGGCGTTTCCCAATCAGATGGTGCCGGGCATCAATGAACATTGGCAGGTGCTTGGCCTGATCATCAGCAAGGGCGACGTGCTGGTGCTGGCAATTACGCTGGCGCTGATGATCGTCTTGAGCTATATCGTGCTGAAAACCAGGACAGGGCTGGCGCTGCGTGCCGTTTCATTGCGATTCGACACTGCCGCGCTGATGGGAATCAACATCGATCGCATCATCAGCTTCACTTTCGTCCTGGGCTCAGCACTGGCGGCCGTCGCGGGCGTTCTTTATTCGGAAAAATATCCAAGCGTGCAGCCGCTCATGGGGCTGCTGCCGGGGATCAAAGCCTTTGTGGCGGCTGTGTTCGGGGGCATCGGAAACATCGCCGGCGCGGTGGTGGGCGGTATGATCCTGGGCCTGGTCGAGGTGCTGGTCGTCGGCTATCTGCCGGGCGGCAGCCAATATCGCGATGGCGTTGCGTTCGTGATCCTGATCGTAATTCTGCTGGTCAAACCCTCTGGGCTATTCGGGAAGCATGCAGTCGAAAAAGTCTGACAGCTCCCTTGCCGAAGCATTCGACGCGACCGATCCACCTCCCGGCGCGAGTACGTTGTCGTATTCAAACATCCCCCCAGTTGATTTCCGTCTTGGCTCGCTCAAAGCCAATCTGCCGCTGCCGATTCTCTTGGCGCTGCTGATCCCATTAAGCATGTTCGTCGAGAGCGAAGTGGTAGGCGATTATATCCGTCGTATCATCATTCTCGTCGGGTTCAACATCATTTTGGCGGTCAGCCTTCAGCTCATCAATGGCTTCAGCGGGCAGTTTTCGCTCGGGCATGCGGGGTTCATGGCGGTCGGCGCTTATCTGGCCGCTTACCCGGCAATGAATTATTCGCAGCATTTTGCAGATCCTTTTGCCTGCCTGCTGTTTTACGCGGCGGTGGCGATTGTTTTTGTGGTCGCGGGAACGGTGCTTTTTACAGCTTTTCTGCTGATCCGCTGGACGCGGAAGCTGTATCAGGGGCTGCCGATGGTGCTGCTGATCGGCATGCTGGTCTGGGCGATGTTTGACTTCGCCCGCGCCAGTGCCGTCACAGAAGGAAACCCGCCGAAGTATTACATCTGGTGGCACGGCGCGGACTCATTGGTTCGATTGTTCGCCTGGGTCACGACTCACGGGCGCGACACGGCTGCCCATTTCAGTGCCGCCCTACCGACGGGAATTCGCGACCCTCTGAGCTTCATTGTGCTGGTGCTTGGCGCGGGAGCATGTGCGGGCGCGGTCGGGCTGGTGGTTGGCATGCCGGCACTGCGATTGCGAGGAGATTACCTGGCGATCGCCACGCTCGGCTTTGCGGAGATCATCAAGATCATCATTCGCAATTCCGAGCCTCTCGGCGGCGCGCTGGGGTTGGTGGGAATCCCAAAATATACGAACTTCGCCTGGCTCTATGGCGCAGCGATCGTCACGGTCATCGTGATCTGGCG
>JANWHF010000181.1 GCA_025450555.1 Tepidisphaeraceae bacterium
TGGGATTTCCATAATGAGACGGAGGCGACGCTAAAAGGCCTGGCGAAGCTGGAGCCGAGGTGACGGATGATGGGAGATTTCAGATTTGAAATTTGAGATTTGAAATCATATGCAGCATGCCCAATCAAGCCAGCTTCGAATGATCCGGCTTGTCTTCATAGAGACCAATTGGATTTCCCTCGCTATCCGCAAATTCGGTGAATCTCGGGCTGTCGCCTCGGCTGCGTGGATCGCTCACTTGAATGCCGCGGCTGCGCAAGTCGGCCACGGTCTTGTCCAAATCGTCGGCGGAAAAGTAGAGCATCGCTCCCCGGCCAACATTTTCTTTTTTTGGGTCCGGATGCAGATCGACGCGAAGTTGCAGCGTCGGATGCTGCATCGAAGCGTAGTAGGGCGCGGACGCGTAATTCACTTTGAATCCCAGTGCCTCGACATACCATTCCATCGCCCGCTCAAGATCGGTCGCATAAATCATGACGTGAGAAAAGCGTTTGAGCATGGATCCTCCTTCGATTCAGCTTGTGCTCGGAAGTGTATATCAAAGAGCCACGCTCTTGCGTGACGGGCAGCGTAAAATCGGTTATTGATTGAAGCGATGAAGAATCCTATCGCAACAGGGGGGCATTGGAATGTGCTGCTTGTTTCAGTGATTCTTACGTGCCTGATGCAGGGCGCGAGCGCTCAGGCGGAACAGAGTATCGACGTGCTGGCCTGGGGCGGGCCGCCGGCGACGGTGGATAAGCTCGGCGAAATGCGCGATGCGGGGTTTACGATCAGCTTCACCGGGTTTGGCGATGTCCATGCGACGCTGAAGGGGCTGGACGCGGCCAAAGAGGCTGGCGTGAAGCTGCTCGTCTCGTGCCCGCAGCTCAAAACCGATCCGCAGGGAACGGTGCAGAAGTTGAAATCGCATCCGGCATTGGCGGGATATTTCCTGCAGGATGAGCCAGCGGCTCAGGCATTCCCAGAACTGGCAGCGTGGACGCGGCAGATTCATGCCGCCGACCCGGGGCATATCACATACATTAATCTGTTCCCGAACTATGCGACGCCGGAGCAGCTGGGCGCTGCGAATTATGAAAAGTACCTTGAGGATTTCACGAAGATCGTGCCGACCCCGATCCTGTCCTTTGATCATTATCCTGTGATCCAATCCGGCAGCGCGCCGGCGGAATTGCGGGCGAACTGGTATGAGAATCTGGAATTGGCGTCGGCTGCCGCCAAACGGGCGGGGGTGCCGCTGTGGGCGTTTGCTCTTTCGACGCATCACTTCAGCTATCCGACGCCAACGCTCGCACATTTGCGCGTGCAGGTCTTTAGCGATCTGGCCTATGGCGCGCAGACCATTCAGTATTTCACCTATTGGCAGGCGGGAGCGGCGAATGATCCGACCTTCATTGACGCTCCGATCATGCGCGATGGAAAACGGACGGTGGCGTACGATCGCGTGAAGCAGGTGAACGCGGAAATGCAGGGTTTGGCTCCGGCATTTATTGGCTCGAAAATCGTGGCGGCAGGGCACATCGGACAGACCATCCCCCAAGGTACGCATCGGTATGAGCCGCGGTCTCCCATTGCGTCTATCAAGAATGAGTCGGCGACAGTCGGAGCTCTCGTATCACTTCTGGAGAAAGGCGACCAGCGATTCCTTGTTCTTGTGAACCGCGACATCAACAAAGCGGGCACTTATTCAATCGCATTCGATGACTCGAAGGAAGCGGCGTCCGTCCAGAGAATGGAGAAAGACGGTACGCTGCATGCGCCAGCCGGCCGCGCGATTAAGATCGAGCTTTCGCCGGGTGATGTTGCAGTATTGGAATGGAAAGGCGATCGGAAGTAGCTGGCCCTCTCACTGGCGACGGATCAGCCTCCACTGGGCGTTGTCTGATTGGTGTTCAATTCTTCGCTCGGAAAGTCCGTCCATCGGATGTCTACCAGTTCTCCGGTCTTGAGTGCCGCATCGCTTGGCAGATCGATGATGACAGGCAGGCCCCATTCCTGCGATTTATGACCGCGAGCCTCGGCGGAGGGAATCCGCTCATATTGCGAGCCAATTCGTTCGATTCGCGCATGGAACTTCCGTGACGGATCGTGGCGCGGCCAAAGGTCTACCATGGTGCCCGCAGTAAGCTGCGAGCCTTGCCCCGCACGAAGATATGCACGCACATATCTGATATCCGTATCCACCTGTCCGACCGCCATGACCGTTGGCACATCGCGCTTCAATCGCAAGGCAGCGACTACGCATAAAAGCACCATCAGCACTGGAAAGAGCTGATACCGCATGCGCTGCCAGCGCACTCTGAGTGGCGTGGGGATCGTTGGATAGCTGGGCATCAAAAAACACTCCGCGGACTGTCGATAGAATCCCGATTCTTAAATCTCGGCTTCGTCTTCCCGGTGATAAAGCATCGGCCTTTCAACCCCGGCTATCGACCGCAGGTCGGCCAGCAGCTCTCGGCCGCGAGCGGGGTCGCGCAGCAGAAGCCGATAGGAAACGTCGACGCGATCGCCTTCCATTTCGCGCTGCGATGCGAGCTGGACTCGCGAGCCATGGCGGTGAAGCGTCCCACGCAGGGCATCGGCCGACGAAGCGCCGCCGGCCCATTCGAGGGAAATAATCACGTCGTAACGGTTCCGTGCGCCGAAATTGGTGAACCAGATGTAAGCGAATACCAGGGCCACCGCGCCGCCACCAAGAATCGCCAGGGAAAAATGCTGCGTGCCGACGGCCAATCCGGCGATGAGCGCCCAGAGAATGAACATCGTATCGCGCGTGTCTTTGAGGACATTGCGAAACCGGATCATCGTAAACACCGCCAGCATTCCCAGGGCGATGAAAGCATTGGCGGCCACGAGCATCATGAAGATCGACACGAGCATCGGCAGCACCAGCAGCGAAGCCGTGAACATGCGCGAATAGGAAAGCCCGGCATGGGTCCACATGTAGACCCATGCAATGACATGCCCGAGGATAAACGCCACCAGAAGAACCAGCAGCACAGCCCGAGGCCCGGTGGCCGGCGCGGCATAGTCGGACGAAAACAGCGTGTCGATCATGCTATTTAACGAATTCATACAGCTCCCATCAGCGGCCTGCGCCGCTCCGGCACAGTACGCCGCTCGCGCCATCGGCCGGCCGATGCAGGGCCCATCGCCATCACGCAGTTGACATACTTGGCCATGCAGACGCGATAAAGATCGAATGCGCCCACCAGGTCCTGCATCCAGAGTGGAAATCGGCCCGTGAATTTCAATTCCAGCACAACTTCGCCGTCGATGGGGGGATAGACCCAATTCCGATCGATGCGAAGGGCCTGATGGGCCGCATGAGAATCGTGAAACCAGGAGCCGGCGATGTGTCGATCGAACGTCACGCGGATGTCATCATTGTCGGCGGCATTCCAAGCTTCGCGCATGTAGGCGACGATGGTTCGCCCGCTTCCGCAAATCGAGTGGCGCAGATGGCAGAATTGCTGAAGCGACGAGAACGATTCGGGATCAGTCGGATCGACAAGGTCATGGCGGCGGGGCATGGCGCCCGCAAGAAGCGGCTGGAGGCTCTTTCGCCAGACCGGCGCGCGATCCTTGAGAATGATGTCGTTCACCCGCCGCTTGGTTTCCAGAAAGATCGGCGAGTTCGGCTTGTCGTCGTAATACCTGGCTCGCAGCTTGAATCGATTTTTATGGCCGCAAAGGGTGGCGTTAAAGCAATCGAGCGAAGGGCCGTCGACGTAGATGCTGTAGATGGGATAAGCCCAGCCCAATTCGGCTCGTGCAAAGCGATCGTGAACGAGATGGCTTCGGATGAAATCCCGCACCCCGCGCGCGCACCGCTCATCGATGAGGTATTTCAACTCAAAGCGATTGCGCTGCATGTGATCGTTGAATGGCATGCGAGCTGCCCGACGAGGCGCCACGTTAACGCGATGTGAGTGCAAACTTTATCGAGTGCAGGTCATTCACGCAATTGTTTTCCGGGCAATGAGGAAGGGAGCGCCGCCGGCAAAGAGGGGAAGATGCTCCTCGGGAACGCCGACTTGTCGCGCGAAGGCCAGCAGCTCTCGCCGCTCGACTTTGGCATCTTTGAATCCCGCATCGACGGCGAGCTGCCGAAGTTCGCTGTCGGTGTAGAATCGCAGGCGCGATGCAATGGGCTCGGGAGCGGCAGGGGTGCCGCGAAGGGCGGGATCGGAGCCGAGCATGACGAGCCGGCCATTCGGTTGGAGCACGCGCCAGATTTCTTTCAGGGCGGTCAATGGATCAGGGAGGAAACCAAACACGCCGGTCATCGAAGCACATGTGAAGGTCTGATCGGAAAAAGGAAGCTGATCGGCACTAGCCTGGTGAATCTGCAGCCGGCCTTGCGCAACCGCATTTGCATTAAGCTCTTCGGCGACGCGCAGCATGTCGGCACTGTGATCGATCCCCGCGGCTCGGCAGCCGCTCTGAAGTGCCTCTTTCAGAAGCGCTCCTCCGCCGCAGCCGACATCGAGCAGATAATCGGTGGGTTTGAGTGCAAGCTCGGCGAGAATCACCTTAAAATTTGGATAGTGATAGAGCGGCTCCCGATAAACGGCCCGTGCCTGCGAGCCCGAAGGCTTCCGCGCCCGTCGATCAGTAATCCAATCCTCGAATCGTGCCGGCATGGTCGCGCAGATGAAGGGCGATGCGAATTCGGTTGCAAACCAACCGGCGGCCTCGGATTCGCCGATCGATTCGTCCGGACGAACTTGTGAAAGTGTGGCTCGTGTTCCACCCTCGATGTGTTCCAGTCGCAGTTCAACGCCACCGGCCGAATTCCATTGAACCCTCATACGCCGCGGCGGTTCCCATGCTTCGACGTAACCGACGATCCGCCCATTTTGAGTGATCTGTCCATTCGAGCGCGCTTCCAGCGTCACTCCGCTGGTTTTCAGGGCGATGGAGATTTCATCGATCAATGTGTCGAATGCCTCTTGCGGCGCAAGAGGCAGATCAATGCGCATTGATGGCGTCGATTTCATGGGTTCACCGTTCCATCGTTCAAAAACCTTGCTAAGCTGTTTGAGCGCGAGCCCGAAAGGTAACTGAACGCATATGGTAACGATGCGAGAAAATCCCTCAAACAAATTGTTTGTCGCGGCAATCGTGGCACTCCTGCTCTTGGCTGCTCCGAGCCATCTGTTTGCACAAGCGGGAGCGAAAAAGCCGGTGTTGCTCTACAGCCGGTATTTCAATGCGAAAGGGGAATCGAGATACCTGCCTGACGGCACTTATCGCGATGTTCTGGCGCGGCTCCGCGATACATTCGAAGTGCGCGTCAATGATCTGCCTTTAGATGCGCAGAATCTCAAAGACGTTAAGGTGGTCCTGATTGCCAATCCCAGCGACCGGGCCGTTCGGAATAATCCTGCTCCTCCTCATTGCTCGCCCGGCGACCTGGAAGCATTGAGCAAATTTGTCCGCGACGGCGGCGGCTTGATCGCCATGGGAAATCAGGAAGGCCACAACCTGGAGATCAACGACTTCAATCATTTGCTCGAAGCGTTCGGGATGCGATTTGTAAACAACTATACCGACGCTAAGCGGCTGATTATCGCCAAGGATGTGCCGATCATTGGCGGCTTGCGCTGGGCTTACTACACCGGCAATCAGGTCGTCATCGATCCTAATAACCCTGCTCATGCGCGACCGCTGGTGATGAATGATCTTCATCAAAAGCCGGTTGGCGGCCCGCGCGATGCCGCTGGCGCGCTTCTGGCAATTGCCGATCTGGGCAAAGGACATGTCGCTGTCGTCACCGATTCCGGCTGGATTACCAATGATGCCTTGAGCGACAAAGGCATTGGCAGTGTTGCCATTAAAGGCGAAGACAATTGGGAAATCTTCCTCCGCTTGACGAAATGGGCCGCGGGTCAAAAGTAATGATGAAGCAATATAGGTTCTTTATAGCCCTCACCTGTCTGCTGATTTCGACAGAAACCGCCTTAGCCGAGTCGCAGGCGCCTGCATCCGCGCTCTATGATGAACCCTTCCGCCCGCAGTTTCATTTTTCGCCGCCGAAGAATTTTCATAATGATCCCAATGGCCTGATCTTCTTTCAGGGCGAGTACCATCTCTTTTATCAATACAACCCGTTCGGCGATCGATGGGGACACATGAGTTGGGGGCATGCGGTCAGCCGGGATCTGGTGCATTGGGAAAATTTCCCGGTCGCGCTGCGCGAAGAAGACGGGCTGATGATTTTCTCCGGAAGTGCGGTAATCGATGTGAACGATACCGCCGGCTTTCGCAAGGGCGCGCCCTATCCTGCAATGGTCGCCATCTATACCGCCAATCGAGTGTCGGATGGCCGGCAGATGCAATGCCTGGCTTACAGCACCGATCGCGGACGGACGTGGAACAAGTATGCCAATAACCCGGTGATTGATATCGGCTCTCGTGACTTTCGCGATCCGAAAGTTTTCTGGCACGAACCGAGCAAGCTGTGGGTGATGGTTGTTGCGTTGGCTGCGGAGAAAAAGTGCAGATTTTACGGATCGCCCGATTTGAAACATTGGACTGTTTTAAGTGAGTTTGGCCCGGCGGGTGCCAAGGGAACACCCAACTGGGAATGTCCGGATTTATTTGAGCTTCCGATTCCTGGCGAGCCGGGACAGACGCGCTGGGTGCTTCATGTGAACATTGGCGGTGGCTCAGCGGCGGGCGGATCAGGCGGCCAATACTTCGTCGGCCGCTTTGATGGCAAGACCTTTACCGACGACAACTCGCCCGAGCAGGTCCTGTTCTCAGATTTCGGGAAGGACTTTTATGCGGCAGTTTCCTGGAACAATGCAGTCACGAAAGAGGGGCAAAGGCTCTGGATCGGCTGGATGAACGACTGGCAATATGCCAA
>JANWHF010000182.1 GCA_025450555.1 Tepidisphaeraceae bacterium
AAGGCGGTGGGCACGCTGCACGATCTGCACCGCGATTTGGGCGGCGTCGCTTATCCCTATGAGCATGGCGCCAAATCGCTTTCGCTTCGGCAATACATCGCCCCCGCCCTTCCCAAAGCCGAAGCCGTCAGTGCCGTCGCATCGGCGGCCAATTCCGCCATCGAAGTCTGGCGGGCGCTGTACATCCGGCTGATGTGTGATCTGTGCCAACGCGCGGTCGAATTGGAAACTTCTCTGGGACTGCCGCCGCTGGAGGAGCCCGTGGAGATGGAATTGGAGTAGGCTCTTCCACAGGCAATAATTCCATTGCAGTCGAGCGGGCAAACTTTCTGGCATAGGGCGATCACACATGTGGGTACATCTGTTAATGCACGTCCGGAGGTATGTGTCTGTCCCGAGGGTTGGGCAGATTGAAAAGATCGTTCGCTGCGAACGGTGCAACTGCCAATACGGATATGTTGTTCATCGCCGGGCAATTGGACGAAGCGGTTATTCCATTTGGCGCTCGAAGAAAAAGGCAGCCGATTCGGCCACCTACAAAGTCGCAGTCAAAGTAGTAAATCTGCTGGCAAATGCGATTGAGCCGGTGCCGTGCCCGAGTTGCGGATGGGTGCAAGGCGCGATGGTCCGCGAAATGCGCCGACGCTTCGGGAGATGGATCATTGCAGTGGGCGCGGTCGCGCTGGTTATCTTTCTCTGCACGGCAGGCGTCATTTATCTCAACGAGATTAATGACCCTCGGCGCCCAATACGGGCTACTTCGCTAACGCGAATTGAGGATGCCTTTGTTCTGGCCATCGCCCTCTACTGCGGCGCGATTGCGTCGCGCTATGCGCTCTCGTTTCTAGTCGATCCCAACAGCGTCTATCGCGCGGATCGACCGAGTATTCCCGGCTCGCCGATCGGGTACCGAATCGGAGATAGCGCTACCATTGGCAAATCCGCTCTTTCGCCAATGCCTGACGAGCGCCCAGGCCGCGCGACGGTGCAATTGGCAGTCGCACGATTTCCCGCCCAGTGCTGCCGGTGCTTGAAGGAAACTTCCACGACCAGGCGATTTCGCTGCGGTAAACTTGCCCAGATAACGGTGCCGGTCTGTCAGTCCTGTATTCGGTGGGTCAAAGCCGCGAGGGTATTGCTGGGTATCGGCGGAGGCTTACTCGGATTCGTCGCCGGTTGCGCGGGAGCGATTTATCTACCTCAAGGTGAAAGTGAAATCGCTTTGCCGGTCGCTGTCGGAGGCGCGGCCTTTGGTGCTGCGCTGGGCCTGCTGATTGCCCGTTCATTTCGAGTCGTGAAATTCTCGCGATTCAGTTCTGATCGCAATGTCGTTCGCATTGATTTTAAAAACCATCAATATGCCGACTTGATGCGCGAAGAAGGACGGCTCGTTTGATTCACTTGCCGATGCAGAAGGTAGAGAAGACTCGCCCCAGCACGTCGTCCGGCGTCACTCGGCCGGCGATGCGACCGAGGGCATCGAGCGCTTCGCGAAGTTCCATTGCAAGTAGCTCAGGCGTGGCGGATGTTTGATTTGCCGCGTGCGCTAAAGCGATTCGTGCTTCTTCGATGGCTTGAACGTGGCGCGCGTTAAGCGCGAGCTTGGCGGAAGATGCGGTTGCGCCAAAAGCCAGTTCATCCAGGGCGGCTCGGAGCTTGTCCATTCCGTCGCCAGTTCGAGCGCTGACGGCAAGGTACGAATCTCGCGAACCACATGCTGAATCGTTCAAATCGGCTTTGCTCAGCACCACCAAATCCGGCTTGCGCGGCAGCATCGGATCGGCCTCGTTCTGTGTGATGTCGCGCAGCAGGACCAGCCGATCGGCGCTTTGTGCGGCGCGGCGCGCGTGGTCCTGCATCTGGCGATGGATGTGAGCCTGCGGGTCGGCAGCCGATTGCTCGGGTAATTCATCGGCATGCTCCAGTCCTGCTACGTCGATCAGGCGGATGACGCCTCGCGCGAGCGTAATTGGCGCGGAAAGCACATCGCGCGTCGTTCCCGCAACGGGCGAGACAATCGCCCGCTCATGGCCCGCCAGCGCATTGAGCAGCGCGCTCTTGCCGGCATTGGGCCGGCCGACGAGCACGAAAGTCGGCTCATGCGAGAGCCGCTCGAATCGCGCGCTGTCGCGCAGCAAATCTTCCAGCGCGCGATCGGCTTTGGCGATTCGCTCGCTGGCCTGGGCTGGCGACAGAAACGACACATCCTCATCGGAAAAATCGATGCCGGCCTCGACCAACGCCAGCGTCTGCGCGACTTCGTCGATGACCGGCTCAACACGTCGCGAAAGCTCGCCGGCCATCAGTTGACGCGCCGCCGACAGCTCCTGCTGATTGCTGGCGTGTATCGTCGCGGCAATCCCCTCCGCCTCGGTCAGGTCGATCCGGCCATTGAAATAAGCCCGCGCGGTGAACTCCCCCGCGTCGGCAAGCCGCGCTCCCAAACGCAGCAAATATTGCAATGTCATTTGAGCCAGCAATGGATTGCCGGGCAGATGAAATTCCACCAGGTCTTCGCCGGTGTAACTTCGAGGCGCGCCGAAGAGATAAATCCACGCCGGAAATCTCAGCTCGTTTACGCCCAGTCGCCCGCGCGCGGCCGATGGAGGTTCGGGCAACTCACCCTCGCTTAATCGTCCGGCCAGCTCAATCGCCTCCGGCCCGCTGAGGCGCAGGATGATGCGCGCCGCCGGGGCGACGGGACTGCTGAAAGCCGCGATGGTATCTCCGGAATTCATGAGCCGCTGATTTCAGAAATGATAGGGGATGGAGGCGGCTTTGCGATGCGAATTCTTACGCAGCTGCCGATGCGGGACGCATCGTCACATAGCGCACGCTATCCCCCACCTTCGCATTCAGCGCCATCGCGGTCCGACTTGATAGCCGCACGCCTGCCGGAAGTAATTCAATTTCCCCTTTGCAGGCTCGAAATTCCTTTTTGGACGCCGAGACGATCATGGGCTGCTCTGTCGACAGCGCATCAACAATATCCGCCACCTTCGCGGTTTTGCTCTCGCGCACGCTGCGAATCTGATCGCGCTTGCATTGCACGATCGGCCCCGCGTCGAAAATATCGACCATGCCATTGCGCGCAAATCCTTCTTCAACCAGCAGCTTCATCGCCGGCGCGCTGTGCTCGTGAACCTTCCCGATCACGTCCTGCGCATCCTTCGCCAGCAGTGGCAGGTAAATGGGATGCGTCGGCATCAGGTCCGCGATGAACTTCTTGTTCACCACGCTCAGGTAATCCGCATTGGGAAAATCGATATCGAAAAAATGCCGACCCAGCGCTTCCCAGAAAGGCGAATGCCCCTGCTCATCGACCACGCCGCGCAATTCCGCAATCACCAGCGGATCGAAGCGCTTGGGGTATTCGGCCATGAACAAAAAACGCACCAGCGACAGCAGCCGGCCATTGTTGTCCTTGCGATATTCGGGCGAAAGATAAAGGCACCCAATCTCGCAAGGCCCATTGTGCTCCGCCACCAGCTTCAAAGAGCCGATTTCCTTGCGCACGTTCAGCACATCCGATTCGGCCACCGCCGTCTCGAGCTTGTATGCATAGAACGGCTCAAATCCGCCGACCTTGGATGTGATGCCGGTCGTCCCCACTGCCTTGCCGGTCTTCAGGTCCTCCAGCACCATCAGATAGCTTTCGCCGCGCGGCTTCTGGCCGATGCGCGCGAAGCTCTCGATCGATTCGCTGATCTTCCCCGCCAGCAGCTCGCGGTCCTTTGGCAATGAAGTCAGCCCGTACCCCGCCCGGTTGGCCATCTCGTAGAGCGGCTCCAGGTCGTCGTGAGATATCGGACGTATCACCACCATCAGAGAATCCTATTCATCTCATGGAGTATCGGCTGGATTTGTGATGCCGCACCCCCGAATGCAACGCCGTGCAACCTACTAATGCAACGTTTTCGGGCTTTTTCGAGATGTTGCATCGCCCAATGAGGAGCGGACGGGGCGCGCTCTGTCGTTCCGTCGCATGATACAAAATGCGGCAATGCAGCGCGCTGCGGCGCTGCAAAAGCGCCGCATTGGCGTTAAATTATTATCGTAACTTATCATATGTACATCATTTACGGCTCTCGTGCTTAATGCTGAGCTCGGTGCGGCGCGCGCTGCAATTGTGCTATGTATATATGTCCATCAATTAATCCCTCTGACAACCATCAAGCAATCCAATCATGGCCCAACACTTGCATTAGCCTCGGCCACAGGTCGCAGCCCGGCAGACAGCGCCGGCGTCCGCGCGGGTTCTGATCTGAGCTTTCGCGCGGTGCGACTGCGCGAGTTTTGAGTAGACTATTAAAGAAAGAGGTGATTGTCATGGAAAAGGACCGCACCACGAATAACACGAATGCAGGCCGGGATTCCAACCCCGATCCGATTACCGGAGCCCCCGGTTCTCATCCGGTTTCAACGGGTGTCGGCGCGGCAGCCGCGGGGGCGGCGGGCGCTGCCATCGGCTCGGTCGTGCCCGTCATCGGCAGCGCGGTCGGCGGAATTGTCGGCGCGGTCGTCGGCGCGGTAGGCGGCGGATATGCCGGCAAGGCCGTTGGCGAAGTCATCGACCCCACCGGCACCGACAATTACTGGCGCGAAAATTACAAGACCCGCGATTACATCCGCGACGATGCCGACTACGACGACTATCGCCCGGCCTACCAATTCGGCGCAAAACTGGCCGATGGCAGCACGTCGGCCGATTTCGATGAAAAAGCGGTGCGCAGCGAATGGGATTCCAACCCCGACAATAATGGCCTCGATTTCGAGTCGGCCAAGGGCGCGATCCGCGATGAATTCAGCCGCAAGATCCAGCTTCGCGAAGAGCAGCTACGCGTGAACAAGACGCGCGTCTCCGGCGGCGAAGTGGGCATTCACAAGGAAGTGACCACCGAGCGCAAGACTGTCGAAGTGCCGGTCGAAAAGGAAGAAGTGGTGATCACCCGCCGCGCCACGCCCGGCACCGCCCGCGATAACGCGCCGATCAAGGACCAGGAAATCCGCATCCCCGTCAGCGAAGAGCGCGTGAACGTGTCCAAGGACACCGTCGTCACCGGCGAAGTCGAAGTCGCCAAACGCAAAGTCAACGAAACCCAGGTCGTCAGCGAAGACCTGAAGAAAGAGAATGTCCGCGTGGACAAGACCGGAAATGTCCGCGTCGACGACCGGACCAAGAGCAAGCAGAGTTGATCGCTTCGTTATTTGGACTGAACACATCCGTCCCGTTCGAATGAACGGGACGGATTCTTTTATTTACTCGCACGAGTGTTATTTCTCTTCTCCTTTAGCCGCTACCGCTTGCGGTGCGCGTCCGAGACGTGGGGTTAGCAAATGCAGTTCACGACTCTCCAAGCAGCGCGGAAGTTTCTTTGGTGCGCACCTCGCGCACCCGAAAAAACGCACCGCAAGCGGTAGCGGCTAAACGAGAAAGATAATGTCGCTGCTCTGCGACAACGGAAAACTATCTGCGCTTTGCTGCGCGTTATTTCAGCGGTTGCGTGGTCAGAGCGGGATTGGGACGCGCCGGCGCCCAGAGGGTGACGTCGCGGAATTGGCCGCCTTGCTTGCGGTCACCGGGTCCGACCCCGGGGAACCAGGAGTATTGCGGCTCGCTGGTGGGATAAAACAGATCTCCCGTTGATTCGCAGCGGGAATAGACCAGCGGACGCTCGACATTTCCCGGCTCGCGTCTCGCCATTACATATCCCATTGGCCCCCATGCGTCCTTGGGCGCTGCGGGAAGATAAGCGGTTACCTCTTCGATCGATGCAGGCCAGCGGTGCTTGTCGAATTGGAACAGATGGCACGCCAGTGACATCGCGGCAAGGTTGTACTCCATCTGGCCGCGGCGCATTTGCGTCAGAAAGCGCTCTTTTTGCGTGGTGTCGATCTTCGCGGCGGCCTCCTCGCGCCGAAGCAGGTCGGCATACCGCTGCGCCGGATCCTTATTGTCGAATAACTGCCGGATCAGCGCCTTGGCGGTGCTGATTTGCAGCTTCTTCGCGTCGGCCGGGTCGCTCGTCAGAGCCACGTCCGATGTGATGACCTCCAATCGATTAGCGGCCAGCATTCGCACCCCCACCGCCACCAGCGGCTCAACGAAATCGGTGCTCTTGGGGCTGTCGAGCAGGTCGGCCAGGTGCATCACGTCGCGGAAGCTCTCCATCGCCTCGGCGTCATCGCCGTGCAGGTGTTGAAACAGAGCGGCGTCGCCCACCTCGTTGGCCAGATTGCGGCAGCCATGCAGATAGCTGACGTCCAGCTTGCCGCCCTGCAAGTGCAACACCGGCCAATTGGCGACGGTTCGCGAGCGAGCCTCGCGCACCAGCGCGCGGGCCTGGGCGTTGTAGGCATAGCTCGCCGTCTCCAAGCGCGTCCATTCCGCCGGGTAAGGCGGATAATCCGCATACGCCAGCGGCGACGCCGCCGGACCATAAATCTTCGCCTTGTCCCCCTCGTCAATGCGTTGGATCGCCTGCGAATACAGCGGCCAGGCGTCCTGCGCAGGTTGTGTCGCGGGAGCTGCGAATGCGAGGGATGGGAGCAGGGTGAGGAAGAGCGAAAGCG
>JANWHF010000183.1 GCA_025450555.1 Tepidisphaeraceae bacterium
CTCCATTGCTTCACTTCCTCCGGAGGCCCAATGACCACATCGGCGCCGCCGCCTGATCTCAGCGCAAATCCGTCAGACTTGGAAATTTCCTGCCCGCTCTGTGAATACAACCTGCGCGGCTTATCTGAGCCGCGGTGCCCGGAGTGCGGCTACCAATTCGTCTGGGCGGAATTAATCGAGGCCATGCGCATTGCGCATCCTTACCTGTTTGAAGTTCAGCGACGCAAAGTCTGGTCCTTCTGGAAAACTCTCATTGGCGGCCTGCTCCCCGGCCGCTTTTGGAAAAAGCTCAAGCCCGCCCACGCCGGTAATCTTCGCCGGTTATTTCTGTATTGGCTCATCACGCTGCTGGTTGGATGTGCTGCGGCGGTGGCGCTGGACCAGGTAGTGAATGCTTCGCTTCCGACGCTGGCTCGCTACACGACCAATGCTTACCCCGATTCGGTGGACATGGAGATCGGATTCTACAGTTTCTATTTTCAAGTTGGCGAAGTTGCAATCATCTATGCCGGCACGGTCCTGATCTGGCCCGTGGCTACGTTTTTGACGCTACTGATTTTTCAGCAGTCGATGGCCCGCGCCAAAATCCGCACGCACCATCTCCTTCGCTGCGTGATCTACAGTGCCGATGTTGTGACTTGGGGGTCGCTTTTCTGCATGGCAGCCCTGGCGGCTTATGCCGCCCTGGTGTTCGGCGGCGGCCAAGGTTTCAGCGCCCTTGAAGTTTACCTGTATACCTGCACCGCGATTGTGGCCATCTTCTGCATCCGCCTGGGCGTGGCGTTACATTCTTATCTCCAAATGGATCGACCATTCTGGACGGTCCTGGCGACGCAGGTGTTGGTTGCCCTTGCCATTGTCACCGCGCTGGTACTCGCATCAGTGGCGTAGATCTATGGACAATTCCAACCGATAGTCATGAGCAGTGCATGGCTGCCTCGCACCGACGCCGTTACCATCAGGCGAATGCCGCGAAGATGGATCACCGTAACGCTGCTCTTGCTGGGCATACCGATCTCTCTATTGGCAACCGCTGGAATAGGGTTTGGGTTTGGGACCGCGATTGCTACCCTGACAACACCGTCTAAACAGGCACTGTTTACTTCAAACCTAAGTGTGTGGGGAATGGCTGTAGTCTATGTCAATCTCTACATCGTTTGGACATGGTTGGTCTTGAGACGAAAGCAGCGCAAGCAAGCGGCTGGATTTGATGTGTTGCCGCGAAAGCCATAAAGCTGCTGTCCGCGCTCGCAATTACAGCGCCGCCTGGACCACGCCGCCTTCGGCGCGAACGGCGGCGCCGTTGATGGCGGACGCAAGCGGACTGGCGACGAAGGCGACAACCTGCGCGATCTCGGCTGGCTGCTCGAATCGCTTCAACAGCGATGTCGGGCGCACGCTGGCAAAGAAATCGCGCTCGATGGTTGCTTGATCGACGCCCCGGCTGGCGGCCATCTGAGACACAAATGTTTCCACGCCTTCCGATTTGGTCGGGCCGGCCAGCACGGAATTGACGGTGACGCCGGTGCCTTTGGTCAGCTCCGCCATCCCCCGCGCGACGGCGATCTGCGCGGTTTTGGTCATGCCGTAATGAATCATCTCGGCGGGAATCTGCACCGCCGACTCGCTGGAAATAAAGATGACTCGCCCCCAGTTTGCCGACAGCATGCGCGGAAAATAGTGGCGAGCGAGTCGAATCCCACTCAGCACATTCGTTTCAAAAAAGCGCAGCCAATCGCTGTCTGGAATCTCTGCAAAGGGCTTGGGCTCGAATATGCCCATGTTGTTCACGAGAATGTCGAGCGTGGGAACTTCCGCGATCACCTGATTGGCGCCGGCGGCGGTGGATAGATCGGCGGCCACGCCACGGAGCTTCGCGTTGCTGGCTGTTTTTCGAATCGAAGCGATCGCCTTCTCAACACGCTGGCTTGTTCGTCCATTGACGATGACTTCCGCCCCCTCCCGCGCCAGCGCCTCGGCGATTGCCAGGCCGATGCCCGCGGTCGAGCCGGTGACGAGTGCGGTTTTGCCTTGAAGTTGCAGGTCCATTTTGAATCTCCTTCCATGGTTCAGGTTTGCTGTGAACCATTCTAGGAACTCCGAGCACACGATTGCAGAAATCTACTGGTCGATGGCAATGGACGGAACCTATGCGCGTGCCTGATGTGTATCCAATCCTTTGCGATAAGCTAAGGGCATTGCAGGCGCTGCCGTACGCGAAATTGCAAGAGATGATTGATGTAATGCCGACCAGCATTCCAATCGACATAATGAATGAGGCAATCACAATCGAGGTGAGGGTCGAATGGACGGATCAGCGCAAGAGAGGGATGAGGATCACGGCGACGGCATTTGGATCGAGCTGTTTTCGGATGGAACGAACGAGTGAATCAGTGCTCGTTGAGCCGGATTGAGATCTTACTCCACATGTTCGAAATGGCTCATTCCAGACTCACTCCTTCAACTTTCCGAATATGCGCCGTCGCATCCAGGAGATTGGCAGCGACGTAATCCACGAATGAAAAATCCTGCCTGCGCGTATGCTCCGATGGAATCGCAATGACATATGCGCCGGCATTTTTCCCGGCACGGGCGCCGTTCGAGGAATCTTCGAGCACGAAACATTCGTCCGGCTTGAGGCCGAGCTTCGCAATCGCTTTGAGATAGATTTCCGGATCGGGCTTGCCGCGCGAGATGTCGTCTGAGGTTTGAAGCGCGCTGAAATATCGCGCCAGACCAAGCCGCTCGAGGACTACATTCAAAAACCGGCTCGGCGCGCTCGTGGCGATCGCCAGCTTGAAATGCGGATGCAAGGCTTCGAGCGTTTCATACAGGCCCGGCATCGGCTCGATGCCCGCCTGCATCGCCCGCTCGACGCGTGCCTCGCGCATTTCCAGCAATTCCTGCGGCGACTGACTCAATCCCAGCGCCTGACGATACAGCGCGACCGATTCCAGCGGCGCGCGTCCCATCATGTCGCCGAGTGTTTCGTCCGACAGCGTCTTGCCAAATTCGCGGGCCATCTCCCGGCCGACAGCCCAGTAAATCTTCTCGCTGTCGATCATCAGCCCGTCCATGTCAAACACCACCGCGCGCATCGCCGCTCCGGTTTGGGGCTGCGAAGTGTACGGGTCATGGATGATTTGGAGAAGAGATGGAGCAAAAGATTTGGAAGCGCCAAGAGCATGATTTCTGGTTTTCTCTACGGCAGCAACCCCTGCCTCTGGTACTGTCCAAGGCGATAATAGAGCTTGCGAAGACTGATGCCCAATTCCGCGGCGGTGGCGTTGCGCTTGCCGCCGTTCTTGTTCAAAACGGCAAGGATGTGGCGCTGCTCGATTTCCTCCAGCGAAGTAGACGATGCATCCTGCTGCGCAACCGTCACCGTCTTTCGCGGTGTCTGCAGCGCTTCGGAAATCTCGGGGAGCCTTGGTCGTGGACATCGGCTGCGCGCCCGCTCCAGCGCGCGCTCCAGGCTGCCCATCGAGCAGGGCTTATTGAGATAATCCACCACTTCCAGATGAATTGCCTTGCGGGCCGTTTCCAGATCGCCGGTACTGGCCAGCAGAATCGCCTGAATCTGTGAGCCGCGCTTGCGAAGCTGCGAGAGCATTTCAAGTCCGTTGATGCCTGGCAGATCGACATCGAACACCACAATGTCAAATCGCCGCTCTTCGATATAGCGCAGCGCCGTTTCCGCGCTGCCGATCGCGGTCGCGGCAAATCCCATGTCGCGAATCGACCGCTCGAGCTGATCGCGCGTGCGCGCATGGCCTTCGACGATCAGCACCTGCCGACCCGGCAGGCCAATCAGCCCTGCCGTTCGCCGGCCCAGCGCGCTTGCGTCATCCAGTTCTGTGCTTACATCGCTTGTCATTTCCAGGATTTGCATGGACACCTCACCACAAATCGCGGCGCCTGCATGTCTAACCAGCAGGCCCAACAAAAAATTCCCGCACTCCATGCCCGCGGCAAGCAGCAGCGCAAAGCGTCGCCCTGGCTAACCTTGCGGCGGCGTCAATTTATTCCTGGAAAAGAAGAAAACTGAGATTGCATTAGGCAGACCAATGCACAGGAATGCAGTGGCCGCGTTCGGTGAATCGTCGCTAGGAAGCCACCGCGACACTGGACGTAGGTTTTGCAGGGATTAAATGGGCAGGGCCGGGATTGAACCGGCGACACATGGATTTTCAGTCCATTGCTCTACCAACTGAGCTACCTGCCCGAATCGGGACCGGCGGATTTTATGCGGCAAGGGGCGATTTTCAAGCAAGCCGCCCTCAAACCAGAACTGGCCGCGAATGACGCCTCTTAATCTCGAATCGGCTCGCGAATGGGGTCGGCAGCCGATCGTCGCCACAGAAGATGCAGCCGCCAGTGGGCATCATCGCGATCGGGATGGTCCAGCCGGTAGTGCGCGCCGCGCGATTCGCTGCGCATCCGGGCCGCGGCGGTGATCAGCGAGCAGACGGTCAGCATGTTCTGCAATTCCCACCCGGCGATGGCTGCCTCGCGCGACTGAGATGGATCGAAGCTCTTGTCCATCACATATCGGCTCCAGAAATCGACGATTTCGACTGTTTCCGCGAGCCGATCGCCTGTGCGCTCGATGCCGACATTGCGCCACATCAGGCTCCGCAGACTGCTCTTGATATCGCTGAGGTCCAGCTCAGTGCGCACCGATGGATTGACCTTGTGTTCGAGATTCTGCGGGAACTTGATTGTCTCCTGTTTGACGGCACGAGCCGCATGCACGCCGGCCCGGGCTCCGAAGGCCAGGCCTTCGAGCAATGAATTGCTTCCCAAACGATTTGCGCCGTGCAGGCCAGAGCACCCCGCTTCTCCCACTGCATAAAGCCCCGCAAAGCTGGATTGTCCATTCAAATCCGCATCAACCCCGCCGATCATGTAGTGGGCCGCCGGTTGAACGGGAATCAGATCGTGCGTGATATCGATCCCGAATTCATCCGTCAGCATCGCGAGCTGCGGAAAGCGTTCACGGAAATGGGTTGGCTCCAGATGGCGCACATCCAGGTAGACGTGCGTGAAATGGGTTTTGCGAATCTGCTCGACGATGGAGCGACTTACCACATCGCGCGGCGCAAGCTCCGCCATCGGGTGATAGTCGGGCATGAAGCGCTTGCCGTTGCGATCCAATAAGTAAGCCCCTTCACCGCGAACCGCTTCGGTGATCAGCGCTCGGCTCGAGCCGGCGATGTATAACGTCGTCGGATGGAACTGCACCATTTCCATGTCCTGCAGCGTCGCGCCGGCGCGATAGGCCATCGCATGGCCGTCGGCGGTGGCGATTTTGGGATTGGTGCTCTCGCGATAAAGCTGGCCCGCCCCGCCGCTGGCGAGAATCGTCTGCCGGGCCCAGATGAGATGGACCTGATCGTTGATCAGCGCCAGAGCGCCGACGCAGCGATTTTCATCCGTGATCAGATCGATCACAAATGTGTTTTCCGAAACGCGAATCGATTCGCGCCCGCGCACGGCTCGGATCAGCGTCTGCGCCAGCTCCTTTCCCGTCGCGTCTCCATAGGCATGAAGAATGCGAGCGAAAGAGTGGCCGCCTTCGAGCGTGAACGCTAATCCCAGCGCCTTGGCCGGGTCCTTGTCGAAATTCGCACCCCATTCCAGCAGTTCCAGCACGCGCTGCGGCCCCTCCTTGATGACCACCTCAACCGCCTCGTGATCGCAAAGCCCCGCCCCGCCTTTTTCCGTGTCGGCCACGTGCGATTCATAACTGTCGGCCGGCTGCAACACCGCCGCGATGCCGCCTTGCGCATACCAGGTGTTGGACTGGTTGATCGTGTCCTTGGCCAGCAGCAGCACGTCCGCCCCATCGTCTGCCGCCGCGATGGCCGCGCGAAGGCCGGCAACGCCCCCGCCGATGACCAGCACGTCAGCAAACTGCTGCGGCAGCCTCGCGGCCTTGAACGGAATCAAATAGCGGCGCTGCTTAATGTGTTCGAGCATTGATCGAAGTATATGCGGATTTTCGCCTGTCGCGAGAAGAAGAGAAGAGATTCACCACGGAGACACGGAGACACGGAGACACGGAGACACGGAGGTCAGGTTCTGCTGATACCGCGGACCGTTGCGAGGGACAGCTTTAAATTTGATATTTCGGATATGCCCTTCACGATTTCCAATCGCACTTAGCGCCAAGGGCGCCAAGGAGCCAAGATCGCCAAGAAAAATTCTCGTAGGATTGTTCTTGGCGCCCTTGGCATTCTTGGCGCACTTGGCGCGAAACGGAGGACCGCCAGCGGACAGAAACACAATTCAAATCAGGGCTCCCCGCGTCGGCCCCTATTTCAGCAGAACCATACCTCCGTGTCTCCGTGCCTCCGTGGTGAATCCTCTTCATAGCTTGCCGTAAAAGATGTTTGTATTGTAATTCATTCGAACGCAATCATTATGCACGTGTTTACGAAAGAGGTCCATCGCCGCTTCGATCAGGCGATCTTGCAGGGGGTGATCGGGGCCGGGCATGTGGGAGATGGATAGAAGGCGGTCGATGAGGCCCTGGGCATCGAGGTTCTGATGGTTGGGCAACGATGTTAATTCGCAGTGCGATGGAGCAAAGAAAGCATGAATCGACGCCGGCTCGACCGCATCCACTCGCGCGCGGGCGGCGGGTTCGTCGAGGCTGTGGCGATCGACCAGTTGCTGATATTCGATGGCAAACAGGTCATCGCGCCGCCGTTCGTTCCAGATGAGAATGACCATGCCGCCAATGTTTGACGACGATTGGCTCAGGATGCGGGCAAATTCTTTTCGCGTGGTCATCGGCTCAAACCAGTGAAACGCCTGGCCGGCGGTAATGAAATCGACACCGCTGTCGGCAAGCGTCGTCGCCTCGGCGGTCGCATCGATGCTGTGGAAATTTGGATACTTGCCCAGCCACGATTCGGCAGCGCCGCGCATCGCGGCATTGGGCTCGATCGCATAGACAACGTTGCCGTTGCTCAGAAAACATTCGGTGAGGAAGCCGGTGCCCGAGCCGGCATCGGCGATGACATGTGCGGGCGTCAGACCAAGTTTTCCCGATAAAAATGGGATCAGGTTTTGCGGATAGCGCGGCCTGCCTCGCAAATATGCCGCGGCGCGACCGGAGAATCGTTCGGTGGGTTTTGCAGGAAAGCCAGCCGCGGAGATGTCCGTTGAATCGGCCATGCGGCGGATTGTAGCTTCCCAGTCGCTATCGACCTATGCGCGTGACGTCCGCCAGAAGTTCATGGGTCGCCTGCATTTCCTGCGTCAGCCCTTCGACCAGATTAATCTTTTCCTGTCCCGGCAAGACATTCCACGTGTAGGTCTCCACTTCGAGATGCGGCGCGTAATCCAGCTTTTGAACGGCCGTCAGCGCCTCGCGCAAAGCTGGCCGCGTTGTTTTCAGCGGCCCAAGCGTTTCCGCATTCACCGGCACATGAAAATGAACACGCCAAGCCGGCGCCGATTGGAAGCTCGAATCCGGATGATCCAGTAGATCGGCATTGAGATCGACTGCCGTCGCAAGTTTCCCATCGGGCAGTCTTGCAAAAGTCTGATGCAGATAGCGCGGCTCAATGTACCGACGAAGCGCTTCGCGCCCTTCAGGGTCTCCGGGTGAATCCCATTGCAGCGCGCAGCTCACGTGGACTTTGTTGATCCGCACGCCCGCCTCGGCCAGTGCAGTAATCGAATCTCCAACATTCTCAAATTCAACCGCCTGATGGCAGACATCGAAGCACAGTCCCAGGTGCTCGCGAACGACATCGAGCTTGTCGATCGTCTGCGCCTGTGTCCAGATCGTCTTAAAAAAAACGACGGCTTCGTGTGTCGTTTCCAGAAGACAAAGCGGCTCCGGCTCGATCGCCAGACGGATCACTTTTCCAGTCGCATGGCGAATGCGATCCAGCCCCTCGGCACATCGAATCAGATTCTGGCAGCAATGCTCCATGAACTGCGGCGGCTGCAGGAACGGCTTGAACCCCAGCGGCATCGTCGAGATGCTTCCCTCGCCGCCCTCGGGCAGCAGATGCGAGAGGACCTTTGCGCAGTCGAGCGTATAGCTGAGCCGTTCAGGACGCGCCCAGCCGGGCAGATAGACTTTTTCCTTCACGCGCTGCTCGTGAAAGTCGCCGTACGGGAATGCATTGAGCGTGTGACAGGTTAAATCCAGCCTTTGAAGCTCATCCCGGAATCGGCGGGTCTCCGATGCGCTGGTCAGCAATTCATTCACCACCGACCTGGCCAGCCAAAGCCCCGCCGCTAATGGGCGATTCATAGCCTCGCGCACCGGGCGCGCATATTGATGCAGTCCTTCTTTGACTTGGGCAACGGTTCTACCGGGATGAACGTTCGTGCAATAGCTCAGCGGCAAATCACTCAAGGACATTGAACTTCCAATTCCATTCAACCCTGCTGTAGCACAGGCTTCCAAGCTGTGACTTGCATTCACAGCCTGGAAGGCTGTGCTACGAACGTGCATGCGCAATTGCCCTGGCCACATCCGCCAGCAGCCTCATCTGGCACCGCGCACAGGTCACCTATTTACCGGAAAATCAGTTGGATTTCAGCGACTCGAGGTATGCGAGCAGATTCGCAAGATCCTGGCAAGTCAAATTGGCCGCCAGCCCTTCAGGCATAATTGAGAAATTGCGCTTGCCGCGACCGCGAAGGTCCGACTTCTTGATGACGATCGGGATACCCGTGGCGTTGCGCACTTCGACTTCATCGCCGGACTCGCGTGTGACGAATCCTTCGATCACCTGATTGTCGGCCGTCTTGAAATACTGCGTCTCGAATCCCTGCGCGATTTTCGCGCTGGGCTTGAGAATCGATTCAATCAATTCCGGCCGAGTGTAGCGCTTGGCGATGCCCGCCAGCAGTGGCCCTTTCGGCGGCTCGCTTGCCGAAACCGTGTGGCAGATCACGCAGCCTTGGCGCGTGAAAAGAGCCGCGCCGAGCTTGGCGTCGCCCTTGATCTTCACCGTCTGGCTCACGACCGCTTCATACGACAGCGTCGGAATCAGCGGGCCGCTCTCGGCAGACGGACGATCCAAGCCAAGACGCTGCGCGGCTGAAGTTGCCGCCTGTGCAACTTCCGCATCGGAATTGCTTTCCATCGACTTCACTTTGTCGCGATAAGCCAGCACGTGATCGCGACCGATTGCTGTCAGCAGACTGATTGCCTGCTTGGGCGAACTCCAGCCGTGATCGATCGCATCGGAAGCCTGCTGCTGAAAGCGCGAACCATTTCGACCGATGCGCTGCGTCGCCATATTCAGCAGAACCGCATAGCCCAGCTCGCGCCGAGCCGGCTCCTGCGAATCGGTAAGCTTGGTAAATCGACCGATCGATCGGCCATTGCGCGGATCGCGGATGAATTCATCCAGTGCCGACCCCAATTCCGCATCCGGCTTCTCCATCGCCAGCACGCGCGAAAGTGATTCAACAAGTGCATCGGCTGCGCCCGGCGCGCCGGCATCACGCTCCAGGGCGCGAATCGCCTTGGCTTGCGAGGCGGCAGGGTCCTTTTGCGATGTCGCCACAGTCTTCAGAAAGGTCACCTGTTCGGCGCTGAGCACCAGGCGATTCGAAAGAAGATCGACCATCTGGGCGCGAAAGGCGGGATCGCTCTCGGCCAGCTTCGACGCGATTTGCGCCGCTTCCGGCAATGTCACCTTGTTCTTCTCAAGTTGCACGATCAGCTCGCGGATCACCTGCGGCTTTTCGTTGGAAAGCGCGGAATTCAGAATCTGCTTCACGCGATCGGTACCGGGCCAGTCGGCGGTTTTGTAATAGGGGCCGCTGGTGTCGGGCCGGGTGCCCCACCAGTCGCCGGTCCAGTCGGCTTCGCGGTAGAAGAGCCGGCAGAGTGCGCCGTAGACTTCGCCGCGCTGCTGGGCATCGGAAAGGCGATTAAGTGCAGTATTCAATCCATCCACCACCTGTGTTTCATGCAACGATTGAAGCACTTGCACCGCTCCGGGAATCAAATTTGGAGTCGAAGGATCAATTGCCTTCAGGCAAGCGTCGTAAGCGCGCAAGAACGTCAGACTGCGGATCGCGATGTGCTTCACCAGGAAATCGGAGTCGGCCAAAAGCGGCACAATTTCCGGCGCGGCATCGGCTCTTCCCAGTCGTCCCAGGCTCCAGGCGGCAACGAGCCGCACGCGCGGATTTTTGTCGCGCAGCGCTTCGATGAAAGGTCGTGAAGGCGCATCCGCATCATTTTTCTGATCCGCCAAGGCGCGAAGCGCAAATTCGCGAACGTCGGCCTTTCTCGAAATTTCTTCCAGCGATTGATCGGCCTTCGGCCCTTCCAGCAACTTGAGCGTAAAGATCGCCGCGACTCGACTGGCCACTGGCGCATCGGATTGCGCCAGCGATGCCAGTCCCTGGGCAAAGATCGGCTTATCACCGCGTCGAAGAATTTGTCGTTGCGTCGCCAGTCGGCAGACGGCGCTGGGAGATTTCAGATCATCCACAAGCTGCTGATCGGAAGCCATATGAAGATCGGGGAAGGTCGTCGGTTTGTAGTCCTTTGGCGTCAGGCGGATCACATAACCGACATCCGGGCCGCTGTAGCTGAAGCCGCCGTTGGCCCAGGAAGAAGCATAAAGATGTCCGACACCATCGGCGTCAATATCAGTGCCGCGCGGGAGGTCCATGATTTTCTGCTGCCCGGCAATGAAATTGGCGCCGCTGGCCGTGAGCGGATGACGATCGATTTCGCTGCGTCCCCATTCAACGGTATACAAGCCGCCCGGCAGGCCCGGCTCATCGACAAACAGCGACCCGCAGGGAGCGCCGCCGCCGTAATCGGCCAGGCAATCGACAAACTCGCCTTTGAAATTCATGAACAGGCTCGGGTAGCCGTAGTTGGCCGTCGGCACGATGTAGCTCAGGCGATCGTTCCAGTTGTCGCCGTCGTTGGTGTTGTCGCGCGTGTAGACGTTCATGAGGGGATCGATGGCAACATCATAGATGTTGCGCTGCCCCCATGAATATCGCTCCAGCCCCGTCCCATCGGGCCGGACGCGCACCACCCCGCCGCCGCGGATTTGGACGGTCGTTCCATCCTTTTCCACCGCATGAAATGCGCCGAAGTCGCCCATGGCGATGTAGATCCAACCGTCGATACCCATTCGGATGCCGTTGGTCGTGTGATCCGCCCCCCGGCTGGCGACCATCCGCTCGTTCGAGATGCCGCTCAGAAGCTGCACCGAACGATCGGCGACGCCATCTCCATTGTCATCGTAGTAAGCGGTCAGAAAAGGCGGATGAAGGACGTACAAAACTCCGTCATCCCAGACCATTCCGCGCGGATGATCCATCGTGGCAAAGACGGTGATCTTGTCGGCTTTGCCATCGTGCTGTGTGTCGGAGCATTTAAGCACCCGGCCCGCGTTGGGATTTTTACCCAGTGATCCGTCTTCATCGATGCCGATGAAGAGGTCGCCGGTCGGCGTTGCCGCGATGCAGGTCGGATAATGAACCGTCGGCGGCGAAGCGTAGACGGTCAGATCAAAACCCGCCGGCGCGCGAAGGCTGGCGGCGATTTTCGCCGGATCACTCAGTGATCGCGCGGAAGCTCGACTCCGGCGCGCCGACTGAGCCGGCTCCTTTACGGGAGCAGCTGCCTGCAACACAGTGCTTGGCGCTGCTCCAGCATTGGCTGCCGGTTTGGTTCCTTTGTCATCAAGTCGATTGAGCGCCCAGAGCATGCCGCGCGTCAGCAGATCGAGATAGCGCGGATCATTGCATGTGTCATTGTTATGGCCGATCGTCGTGCAGAAGACGCGCGTGCCGTGATAGTTGTTGGTCCAGATGACGGGATTCTTATCGTTGTAGCGCGCCGATTTCTGCTCGCCGGTCGCAAGCGCGTGTGCCGTCGGGGCCAGCGACTCGGTGTGATACAGCTCTTCCTGCATCGTCTTCCAGTTTTCCAAGCCATGGACGATCGGATTTTGCGTATCGGTGAAGGTGATGCTGATCGGAATCTGCGGGCCGTGATGATTGGTATTCATCCCGGTGAATTCGAACCAGGGGGTATCTTTCGGATAGTTCGGCGTGCGGTAGCTGTGCATGCCGCAATGCAGCACCATCGCCGGCAGCCCTTCCTTGTGCGGCTTGAGCACCTTCTCAACAAACGCCAGGTCCTTCACATCAGCGGTGCATTCATCATGCACGACGATGTCGAATCCCTTGGCCCAATCGGGATTGTCGTAAACCGGATTGGGATGTGAAGTCGTCGTGCTTGGATCGTAAGCGATCGTCCAGACGACATTGGCCCGCGCGGAGATGCCTTTGGTGATGATGTCCTTCTGGTGCAGGTAATCGTGGCAGCAGCCGCCGCAGACCAGCAGCGCGTGAATTGGCTTGGAATCCTTCGCAGGTTCGTCTGCCGCGCGCGTACTCGTAGTTGCAGTGACCAACGACAATACGGCAACGACCGATCCCGCGACGATTCGTCTGACATTCATAAGGCATCTCCGGTAGGTGTCGATTCCGTACGACGACAGCAAAACCCGCGATAATTACCGGTGCGGATGGAATAGCGTTGATGATCTGAATCGAAAGGCGCGTGGGTGCGCGACATGCAAACGTCCCTGGGATATTGGAGCGATCTCCAGATTCACACCCAAGGCGCTAAGTCCGGTTTTGCCGAACCGCTCCCCCACCTCGCTTGCGGCTTCGCGCTTGAGCGCACTGCAATGATCTTTTGAAGTTTACGGCTTCAACGGCAACTCCACCGTCTTCCCACTCTGCGATGAGCGCCAAGCCGCATCCAGAATCTCCGTCGCAATCACATTCGTCTTCAGCGACGGCTGATCATCGCCTTCCTGAATCTCGCCATTGATGACCGCGGAAAGGTAGTGAATCGGATCATCATACGGCGCCGTCAGCGGCGGCGCCTTGGCAGGTTGCGCAGGTTGGGATTGATGTTCTTCATGAATCGCGATGGTCGTGCTGTCGATCGCTCTCGCTTCACCCGTCCGTCCATACAAATCCATCTGCTTGATCGAGAAAGGCCAATTCCATGAGGCCCCCACGATGCCGATCGCGCTCCCGTAGTTGAGGAGAATGTCTGCTTCATCATGCACCTGCGGATAAAGCTCCGGCTGCATGCGCTGCGTCACCGCCGAGACCGATTTTGGTGCCTGGCCATGCATCAACCAGGTCATGAGATCGGCGCCGTAGCAGCCAAAATCGACCAGCGCTCCGTCGCCGCCGCGCTTGGGGTCGCGCAGCCAGGCGAGAAACTCCGGCTGCACCCGGATCTTCACCGGGCCCGGATGACCGTCGCGAAAAACCGCCTTCATGATCGGCCCCAGCTTCCCGTCTTTAAGAAGCTGATACGCCTGCGTGTTGCTGGCGTACCAGGTCGTTTCAAAATCGACCAGCACATGAATCTTCCCCCGCTGCGCCGCGGCTTGCATCGCCAGCGCATCCGCGTATGTAATCGCGAGCGGCTTCTCCATCATCACATGTACGCCCAACGGCGCGCATTCCTCGACGACTCGTCGATGCTCATTGGGCGCTGTGAACACCAGCACCGCCTGCGGATGGGCGGCCGACACCATGCGCGCGATATCCGGATAATGCAGGCTCGCCGGAAGGTTCAACTGCTTCGCGTAAGTATCAAACAGCTTCTGGTCCGGCTCCACGATTCCGACAATCTCGACGTCCGGCCGATGCAGAATCCCGCCCGCCGGCGTCAGCGCACCGCCCCGGAAAAAGCCGATCGCATGTCCGTGTACAAGGCCGACGATGCCGACTTTGAGTGGCGTGGGAGAAGGCGCCGCGGCTGCCTGATTTAAGCAAACCGCGATTGTGATGCAGGAAAATGTCGCGACGTACCTCAGGAAGCTCATCTCGTGACTCCGTCGGAAATAAAATCCTTTGGTTTCTGGAAAGCATCCTAGCGGGTCGCGCGCTCCGTTTCTCCCTCGCGAACGGAAATGACATTCGAACCTGGGGACTGTGCTGGGGCCCCCCAATCAAAAAAGTAAAATACATTGACAAATGATATAATGGCGGAACATCGTTGCGAGGAACGACAGAAAGACGCGAAGGCATGTTACACCCTCAAGGGCCCGCCGCAGTCGCGATAAGATCAGCGGCGCCAATTAGTTAAGACACATTTAGGGTTGAAATGTGACAACCCGCCGCGCGCCACATTTTGTAACATTGTGTAACGTTCGACGAAACGACGGGAGCTCCGGGTCCGCATACCACGGGCGCGGCTTCTCAGGCCAGAATCTCTTTCACAACATGACAGGGATCGACGCCCGTCAAACGCGCGTCGAGGCCCTGGAATTTGACGGAGAATTTCTGGTAATCGATGCCGCACAGGTGCAGGAGGGTGGCGTGCAGGTCGTGCATGCTGACGACGTTCTCGACCGACCGGTAGCCCAGCTCATCGGTGGCGCCGAAGGTGATGCCCGGCTTGATGCCGCCGCCGGCCATCCAGAGGGAGAAGGCCAGGATGTGGTGATCGCGACCGCTGCCCTGGCCCATTGGAGTTCGGCCAAACTCGCCGCCCCAGATGACCAGCGTTTCGTCCAGCATGCCGCGCTGCTTGAGGTCTTTGATCAAAGCGGCCGAGGCCTGTTCGCATTCCTTAGCGGCGATGGGCATGTTGGTTTCAATTCCGCTGTGGTGGTCCCAAGCGCGGTGATAGAGCTGGATGAAGCGCACGCCTCGCTCGGCAAGACGCCGCGCCAGCAAACAGTTGGAGGCGAAGCTGCCGTCGCCCGGCTGCTTGACGCCGTACAGGTCGAGAATGTTCTGCGGCTCCTGCGAGAAATCAGTCAGCTCCGGCACGCTGGTCTGCATGCGGAAGGCCATCTCATATTGCGAAATGCGCGTCTGAATTTCCGGGTCGTACGTTTCCTCGGCCTTCATCCCATTGAGCCGCTGAATCTCATCGATGACCAGGCGCTGCTGGCTCTGGCAGACGCCCGCGGGGAAGCCGACGTAATGGACGGCGTTGCCGCGCGAGTGAAACTGGATGCCCTGGAACTTGCTGGGCAAAAAGCCGGCCGACCATTGCCGCGCCGAGACCGGCTGCACGCCGCCGCCCTTTCCCTGGGAGACGAAAACCACAAAGCCTGGCAGGCTGTCGGTGTCAGCGCCGAGGCCGTATAGCAGCCACGAGCCCATGCTTGGGCGCCCTTTTAGGATCGAGCCGCTGTTCATGAAGGCCTGGGCCGGGTCATGGTTGATCTGCTCGGTCACCATCGAGCGCACGATGCAGATGTCGTCGGCGATCCCAGCAATGTGCGGGAACAGATCGGAGATAACCTGGCCCGACTTTCCGTACTTTTTGAATTTGACAAACGACCCTCGCGCCTTCAGGACCGAGCCTTGAAGCTGGGCGAGCTGCTGGCCTTTGGTGAAGGAATCGGGGAATGGCTGGCCATTGATGCGATCGAGTTC
>JANWHF010000184.1 GCA_025450555.1 Tepidisphaeraceae bacterium
AAGTCCAGCCCGTGTCAAGCCCATATCCGCCGGGCCAGTGCCATCCCCAGGCTGCGTGGGTAATGCCGCTGAAGAGCAGATACAGGAAAAAGACGCTGCCGGTGCAATAGAGCCAGAAGCTCAGGAGATTGAGTCGGGGAAACGCGACGTCCTTTGCGCCAAGCTGCATGGGCAGGACGAAGTTCCCCAGGATTGCGGGGATCGCCGGCACCATGAACATGAACACCATCACCGCGCCATGGAGGGTGAAAAAGTGGTTGTACAGCTCGTAAGAGCGATTGGCGGCCGCGGGGTTGGCGGCATAATCAAGGGGATGCCAGAGCATCGTGCGCAGCATGATGGCAAACATGCCACCGATGAAAAAGGCCGTGCAAACGGCGATCATGTACATCACGCCGATGCGCTTGTGATCGAGAGTAAACAGCCAGGACGTGATCCCACGGTCATGCGTGAGGTAGTTATCCGCGTGCTCGTGGCTCTCATGAAAGCCACGGTGGCCAGCGGCTATTGCGCCTGTGTTGAGTGTCATTGACGGCTCCGAAACATTTGCGCAGCGGCCTGCGCGATACTTCTTGTGCTACTTCTTCTCGCTCGTCTCGTTCTTGGCGTTCTTGTCGGGAACCAATTCGTTCCCTTTGGCCAAGTCGCTGCTCTTTACGTTCGAACTGATCGATTTCAAATACCAGGTAATCGCATCAATTTCCTGATCGTTCAGACGCCCCTTGAACGGAGGCATGATGTTGTTAAAGCCCTTCACGATCTTGGCGCCTGGATCCATGATCGATTCATGGACATATGCGTCATCGGCCAAAACGGTGGTGCCGTTGTCAAGCGGCACATTCGACCCGTAAACGTCTTTCCAGGTTGGGCCGTTGCCTTTTTCGCCGTTGACGGAATGGCAACCGACGCATCCAAACATCTCGTAAAGCCGTTTCCCGCCCTCGATATAGGTTCTGCCCTTTAAGGGATTCGCCGCATCTTCGAGGAACGTGGCAAAATGCGCGTCGTCGTCAACCACCGCCGTCGAATGCATGATCGAGTGGCCAATCCCGCAATAGTCGGCACAGAAAATGTCATAGGTGCCGGCCTTGGTCGCCTGGAACCACATGCGGTTGTAGCGGCCCGGCACCACGTCCTTCTTGACGCGAAACGCCGGGATAAAAAGGGCGTGGATCACGTCCTGCGATTCGAGCACCATTCGCACCGGCTTATTGAGCGGAACGTGCAGTTCATCCGACACGCCGCCGTTGGGATAGACAAACTGCCATTTCCACATCTGTCCGACGGCCTTAATCTGCATCGCCCCGGGCGGTTCGACGACTTCGTTGAGAAAGCCTTTGAAGCCCCAGTAATAAATCACGCCGACGATGATCGTGGGGATGACGGTCCAGGTGACTTCCAGGGCATTGTTATGGCCACTGTGTGCGCCGCCTTCATTCCCCTTGCGATGGCGATAGCGCCACATGAACCAGACCATCAGCCCGACGACGAGGATCGTGAAGAAGACGTTGATCCAGTAGATGAAATAAAAGAGGTTGTCCACGTCGGGGGCGACGGTGGAGGCCTGCTCGGGTAGCCAGAAGGTCCGAGCCGCGTTGAGAGCCAGAATCGAGTGCCACATCATGATTGTCTCATTCAAGCGCTGACATTTTGATCAGGGCTTTGGGCTTTGCGACGGCGCTCGGCCCGCATCAGGAAAATAACCATGGCGGCCACCAGCAGCACTGTAATGGCCCCGCCGATCTTCATCAGTCCAATGGCCGCGAGGGCATATTTGCCCTGATGGCCGTCATATTGAAAGCAAGTCAGGATAAAGGAATCGATCGTCGATCCGATCTTTCCATCGGAGGCTTCGACGAGCGAAAGCCGAACCGTTTGTTCGTCAAACTTTACGCCATACAGATAGCGGGAGATCTTTCCATCCGGCGTAGCGACGATCAGGCAGGCCGGATGCGAGTATTGCCCGGCGCTGGCGATCCAGCGGTATTCAAAGCCGGTCGCCTGTGCGAGCTTGTCAATCTGATCGACGCGGCCGGTCAGCAGATGCCAGGCATTGGCATCGCTGGCGCGGTGATAGGCGCTGAGATACGACTTCTTTTTCTCGGCCGCCAGTTGCGGAGTTTCCGAAGGGTCGATGCTGACGAAGACCACCTGATAGTCCTTGCCTGCATCGAGCTTCAAATCATTGAGGACGTCGATCAGGCCCTGCGAAGTCAGGCTGCAGAGCATCGGGCAGCGGTAATAGCCCAGTTGCAGGATGACCGGCCGCTTTCCGCCGTTGAAGTAGTCACCCAGCCGCACTTGCTTGCCGGTTTCATCGGTGAACTGCAGATCGAGCGGGATCTTGGTGTTTAGATGTTCCTTGACGGTGACGGCTTTGGCCTCGGCCGGGATCGTGCCGGTCCCACCGCCGCCGATGAACCAGTTGGTCTTGGGAACCTGAAGCGCGCCGCTGTCTCCATCCTCGGCGCGAGCCAACGAAGAACAAACTGCCGTTATCGCGGCAACGATAAGGAGCGTGAGAAGATGTCGTTGAACAACATGTTTCATTGCAGTGATTCGACCCATCACTTTTGCGGGTTCGCCTGCCAGGGCACTTTGCCGCCATTTTCGGCAATGTCCTTCATCGCCTGATCGATTGGGATCGCGACGATTCCCTTTTTCTCATCCACCCAGCGATATTCGCTGATGCTCTGAACCTGTTCGGCCTTGCGCTGCGCGGCCGATTGATCGGCCATCGTCTGCCACTTGGCGGCCAGTTCCTCGTGCTCCTGATATTGGAACCAGCCTTCGACGGTGAAGGCGATCACCACCAGCAGGATCGAGGAGATGATCCCAATGGTGATGACCAGCGGCGTATTAATGCCTTCCTTTTGAGCCATGTCCGCAAACCTCTTAGATATTCGTAAAGGCCAGCGCGTCCTTCAGTCGCGGATCGTGAGTCGGCCGTAGATCGGCTCGCGACATATTCCAGACGATCGCCGCCAGGAACAATCCGCCAAAGATCAGCAATGCGCCCAGATCGACCACGCTCACGTTCAAAGCGCCGTACTCGGGCATCACCATCCAGTAGGCATCCACCAGATGGAACGCCAGCACCCAGATCGCCCAGAGGAAAAGCAGCGTCTTATTGCGTTTCACGTGGCGCGACAAGAGTCCCAGGAACGGGATGCAGAACTGGCCAAACAGGATCGCGATGATGACGCCCGACCAGGAGGAGGGGTGCTGCGTCGAAGCACCATGGCGCGCATACCAGCTTACTTCTTCAGGAATGCTCGAATACCAAAGCAGCATGTACTGGCCGAATGCGATGTAACCGAAGAAGAAAGTGAAGCCAAAGAGATATTTGCCCAGGTCGTGATAGTGCTCGATGCTGACGCTGCCGCGCAGGTAGCCCAGGGCCTGAAGGATATAAACAGCAATGATGATTGTCGCAAAGCCCGACAGGATGCTGCCGGAGATGACATACACGCCGAACATCGTGCTGTACCAGTGCGGGTCCAGCGACATGATTAAATCAAAGGTGGCGAAGGTGATTGTCAGGCCCATGATCACCAGGCAGACCGGCGCAAACGACTGCATCTTGAGCGTCAGATTCTTATCGCCCGTGTGATCCTGCCGGATGGAAGTCCGCCGGAACCATAAAGCGATGCCCGACCAGGCCGCGAAGTAGATAAAGATACGGAGGAAGAAAAAGGCGTTGCTGTACCAGGCGAAAGCGCCGTCGCGCTTCCACTTGATGCCATTCTCGAACACCGGCCCATGAGCAAATTCCGCGGTGCGCTTTGCGTGAGTCGCCTCGGCGGTAGGCGGGAACTCTTCGTTCTCGGCAACCTTTTCCTGAGCGTTGGTTTGTGCGCCTTCATCGGGATTGGCCAGTTGCGGGCTGTTGGGCGGGATCGCCCACATGTAGATCGTGCCCTTCTGATTGATGATTGAAATCAGCAGCGGAATCGACAGAAGCCAGAGAACCGGCAGCGTGGCGGCGATGTTTTCCGAAGTACGCCGGATTGTGACGTTCCAGCCAGCGCGCGAGGCATGATGCACGACCACGGCAAAGAGCGCGCCGAGCGCCATGGTGGTGAAGAAAACCCAGGCCATCAGGTACGAGAAGAGAATCCGCTGCGTTCCGTGATTTCCCAGGAATAGCATCGCCAGGCCCCCGGCGGCAGCGACGATCCCAACGATCATCAGCATGCCTGACGAATCGCGCAGCTTGATGCGATCTTCGGGGGCGGGTTCGGAATGGTGTGCGTGTGCTGCCACGTTATTGGCTCTCCAGACTTTCTCGCTTGATCACTTCTCGCTTGTCGTCTTCGCAGGCTCGGTACTTGGTTGCGTCACAGGCGCGGCCTTGATCTTGCCTCGTTCATTTTCCGGCACCATCGCAACCGTTCCGTTCTGGCTCAGTTGCAGGCTTCGCACGTACGAGACAATCGCCCAGCGGTCGGCCACCGGAATCTGCGGGCCATGGGCCGGCATGTTGCGGATGCCGACGTTGATCGTGTTGTAAATATGCCCGACGGGTCGATTGCGAACCGTTTCGCTACGCAGGTCGGCTGCCTGCACCCAGGTCGCTTCCGGCTTCTGCGCGTCAGGATCAGTCAATCCCGACAGCTCCAGGCCGCGCTCATTCACCATGCCATGCCCGGAGCCGTCGTAGCCATGGCAGGGGGTGCAATAGATGTTGAAGCGGTTTTGTCCGCGGGCCACGAGGGCTGCATTCACTTTCACCTGCTGTGGGAAAGTGTCATAGAAAATCGTCTCGCCTTTGCCGGTCTTGGGATCGATCTTCTGCTTGGGCTGACGCAATCCAGTCTGCGGATCGATCTCAGTTTCATAGCCGCGATAATAGTGGTCGTCTTCCTGCGCTTCGCCGCGGGCGACCGTTCCCGGAATCGGCAGGCGATCGGCACGGCCATCGATGAAGACATCGCTGGATTGCTGCTCTTTGTACTTGGGCATCGTGCCCATGTCCTGGGCAAGCTGCGGCCGGGGATCAGGCGATCGCGAATACCGCGCCCGCACGATGATTGCCAGCGGAATCCAACTGGCGCAGACGCTGATGTACAGGCCGTACTTGGCCCAGATCGGCGGCTTCCCCAGCTTCGGAGGCCGAACTTCTACAGTGTACTTGGGCAGGTTCTCTTGCATGGACGTTTTGGCCCGGTTGCTGCCTGTCTAATCCTCAACACGTTCGACGTACTTGGCGCCGGCATTCCGTAAAAGTTGCTCGGCCGACTGCTCCTCAAACACCGGATCAGTCGCATCGAGCACGACAAAAAACCGATCGTTGGTCACCCGGCGAAACCGCTCGCTCTTGAGCAGCGGGTTGTAATGCGTGGGAAGCCGACACAGGCCGAGCATTCCAAACACCGACATCAGCACCGCGCAAAGAATGGTGCATTCGAAGGCGACTGGAATGTTGGCCGGCAAGCTCCAGAAAGGCTTTCCACTGATGGGAAAGGCATAGTCGTAGGCATTGCAGTACCACTGGAGCGCGATTCCACCCGCCGCGCCAAAAAGCCCTGCCGCCAGCACCAGCCAGGGCAGCACGGTGGGGCGGGTGCCCATGACCGCATCGATGCCGTGGATGGGGAAGGGCGTATGCACATCCCACCGCCGAAAGCCCGCATGGCGGACTTTCTCCGCCGCGGAAAAGACCGAATCCACATCCTTGAACTCGCCCATCAGCGCGACCAGTTCCGCCGGCTGCGGTTCAGCCGAAGGGATGTCGTGAGCGTGATGTTCAACTCTCGAATTCATAATCTTTGCTCGCAGTCAGTCGCCTGCTAACCGGGTCATCGTCTTACATTATGGAACGCCCAGCGCCGCCGCGTCAGGGTCACCCACTTCATCCGGCCGGTAATCGGTCCGCCGCTCATCGGGCGTTTGAAGCTCCGGATGACCATGATGCGGATGGGCCTGCGGCATAATTGATTTCACTTCCGCCATCGCCACCACCGGCAGGAACCGGCAGAACAGCAGGAAGAGTGTGAAGAACAGCCCGAAGCTTCCGGCCAGCATCGCAATATCAATCAGCGTCGGATGGAACGGCCACCAGTTGGTCGGCAGGAAATCGCGGGTGAGCGACGTGATGATGATCTCAAATCGCTCGAACCACATTCCGATGTTGCCGAACGTCGCGCAGATAAAGACCGCAACCATGCTCTTCCGCAATCGCTTGGACCACATAAACTGCGGCGACATCGCGTTGCACCAGAGCATCACCCAGCAGGACCAGGCATAAGGACCAAAAGCGCGGTTCCAGAAGGTGAATCGCTCGTAATGGTTCCCGCTGTACCAGGCGGTCCAGAACTCCATGCTGTAGGAGTAGGCCACGATCAATCCCGTCGCCAGCAGGATCTTGGCGCAGTTCTCGATGTGGCGCGGGGTGATGATGTCCTTGAGGCCAAAGAAGGCGCGGGCCGGGATGATCAGGTTCAGCACCATCGCAAAGCCGCCGTACACGGCGCCCGCGACAAAGTAGGGCGGGAAGATCGTTGTATGCCAGCCCGGCAACTGTGACGTTGCGAAGTCGAACGACACGACCGAGTGCACCGACAACACCAGCGGCGTGCAGAGGGCCGAGAGCAGCAAATACGCCCGCTCGTATCGATGCCAGTGCCGACTGGAGCCGGTCCAGCCCAGCGAGAAAATCCCGTAAAGAATTTGACGGACTTTTCCCGTCGAGCGATCGCGAAGCGTCGCCAAATCCGGAATCATGCCCACATACCAGAACAGCACTGAAGCCGTCGCATACGTGCTGACCGCAAACACGTCCCACAGCAGCGGCGAGCGGAACTGCGGCCACATCTGCATCTGATTGGGAATCGGGAAGAGCCAGTAAGCGAGCCACGGGCGGCCGACGTGAATGCCGGGGAACATCGCGGCACAAATAACCGCGAAGATCGTCATCGCCTCGGCAAAGCGGTTGATTCCCGTGCGCCAGTTCTGGCGGAACAAAAACAGAATCGCGCTGATGAGCGTGCCGGCGTGACCGATACCGACCCAGAACACGAAGTTGACGATCGGGAAGCCCCACGAGACCGGCTGGTTATTTCCCCAGACGCCGACGCCGGTGGTAACCAGATAAAGAATGCAGGCGCCCAGCAATCCCAGGAAGCTCAGGGCGACGGCGAAGGCGATCTTCCAGCCCAGCGTCGTCGGACGTTCGGCAACGTTGCAGACCGCATCGGTCACCGCCGTGAAGTCTTTTCCACCCAGCACGAGCGGCGTTCGCTTCGTCGGATCGTCGTACGTGTTGTCGATTTCAATTGCGGTCATCTGTTTACACCGTATTGCGGTGAAGAACTTTTACTCGTGAGTGTCCTAAAACCGGTGGCTTAGATCACGCGTTGCCGGGCTTTCCTTTTTCCTCTTGTTCCTCGACCGGGTTGCGAAGCTTCGCCAGGTACTTTGTCCGCGGCGCTGTGTTCAACGTATCGTCGAGCATCGCATAGCTTCGCGGATTCTGATGAAGCTGAGTCACCTTGGCGGTTTTTTCTTTGAGGTTTCCAAACACGATCGCCTGCGTCGGGCAGGCCTGCTGGCAGGCGGTGATGATGTCGCCATCCACAACGTCCGTGCCCTGAGCGCGTTTCTGCTGCGTTTTGGTATGGATGCGCTGGATGCAGTAGGTGCACTTTTCCATCACGCCGCGCATCCGGACGCTGACCTCAGGGTTGAACTGCATCTGTTCGATCTTGTCCACCTGCTCGAGCTGCTGCAGGTCGGGGATGTTCAGATAAGGCTTGCCCCAGGTCTCGCGCGGGTCCTGCGAATGCCAATCGAAGTAGTTGAACCGCCGAACCTTGTACGGGCAGTTGTTCGAGCAATAACGGGTGCCAATGCAACGGTTGTAGACCATCACATTCAGCCCTTCGCTGTCGTGCATGGTTGCCGCCACCGGGCAAACCTGCTCGCACGGCGCGTTTTCGCAGTGCTGGCACATCACCGGCTGATAGAGCACTTCGATTTCGTTGGAATCGTTCGGATCGCCCTTGAAGTAGCGATCGATGCGAATCCAGTTCATCTCGCGGTGATTGAGCACCGCGTGCTTGCCGACGACCGGAATGTTGTTTTCCGCCTGGCATGCGACCGCGCAGGCCTGGCAGCCGATACAGGCGCTCATGTCCACCGACATGCCCCAGGCATGGGTGTCCTGGAAGAATTCGCGCTTGCCGCCGGTCTGCTCGAAAAGTTGCAAGCCGACGCGGCCGATCGTGACGCCATGCGGAGCGCGAGGGTCTTTCACATATTCTGCAAACGTCGCTTCGTGAAGAATCAGGCCGCTTTCATGCTTGGCGCCGATGCGCTTGTCGCGACCCGCCTGACCGATGGCGTCGATCAGGTGATGGTCCTGCGTCATCCCCAGGACGTAAGTCTTGCCGAGCTTTTCAATTTTCACGCCCGGCGAGACATAGCCCGTCTTGCTGGTGCGGAGGACGTATGCATTGAAACCAAGATTATCGCCGATGTGGCCGGCCGCATTGCGACCATATCCAACGGTGATCCCCGCGACGCCGGTCGGCTGGCCAGGCAATACATAAACGGCCACTTCCAGTGAATCCCCACCCGCTGTCAGGCGAACCATGTCGCCGACGACCAGCCGAAGTTGATCGGCATCATGCTTGGAAAGAACGACGGCGTTGTCCCAGACCAGCTTCGT
>JANWHF010000185.1 GCA_025450555.1 Tepidisphaeraceae bacterium
CGGTGCAGGCGTCGAGCGTCACCTGCCGGGCCTTTTCCCAAGCCAGCTTTTCCTGCTCATTGTCCGGAAGGTCGGGGTTTTGAATGAAGGTCGTCGTCAGGCGAGGCAGCTCTTCGAGCGTGCGCGAGCCATGAGTGGGATGCTCGATGATTGTTTTGGAGGCCTGCGGGTTATCGACGATGGTTGAAACGAAGACGTAGGCGCGCTCCAGCTCATCGAGATCGAGCTGGTTCAGCTTCAAATAAGGCAGAAAATACCGCGTCCCTTGCGGGTCTTCGTTGATGAATTTCTGGTGAAAGGGGGCCAGGTCTTTCACGATCGAGGCGATGGCCGATTCCAGCTCTTTCTTATTCTCATGTTGCGCATTGGCCCGCGCGGCAGCCTGCTGCTGCTCGACAAACCCATCCAGCACCGAGTGGTTGCCGGTGCGTTCGAAGACCGCCTCGTACCACATGGCCAGCACCACCCGGCCAAACTGGGTGCCCCAATCGCCCAAATGGTTCTGGCGAATGACGTTTTGCCCGGCAAAATCGAGGACGCGGGCGATGGCGTCGCCGATGATGGTGCTGCGCAGATGGCCGACGTGCATCTGTTTGGCGATGTTGGGGCCGGAGTAATCGACTACAACGTTGCGCGGATCATCGACCTTGGCGATCCCTACGCGTGCGTCGTCAGAAATCGCCTGAAGCTGAGCCGCGAGCCAAGTCGGATTGAGCCGGACATTGATAAAGCCGGGCCCGGCAATGGTGATTTCCTGAGCCATCCCCTCAAGCTTGAGATTGGCCTTGATCTGCTCGGCAACTGCACGGGGGTTGGTCTTCTGCCCTGTCTTTTCAATGACGAGCCGGGCCAAGCCCATGGCGGCGTTGGACTGATAATCTCCGAACTTTTCGTTTTGAGCGACGCCAACGAGGGGGTCGACTTCAAGCCCAAGGGCCGTGGTGATGGCCGAACGAAACGCCTGTTCCAATTGTGCAACGATGGTGCGCATCAAAAAATGCCCAGGTTAAGGGCTAACCTTCCATTAGCCTATGCAACTTCCTAAGGGATATCGAATGCTACAGGAGACCGCGCGGCGGTTAAAGGCAAGCCGCATCAATGGAAAAACGGACCGCGACCGAAAATCGTGTAATCGGCGCCGGTTTAGCCGCCCGGCTTGTTGGGCGCTGCAAGCGCAGGACGCGCCCGACAAGCCGGGCGGCTAAACCGGTGGAGATGGAATTTGAGGCAACAGGCCGATCTCCTTCAACGTAAGGATATTGGAATAGCCGATAGGTCAGCAGATGGCTGGCCGTCTGATTGCTGGCCGATTGAACTATTGGTCGGCTGTTACGTCCTATTGAAGGAATAACCGACTGCAGTCTGTTGGTTTGACCACCGAACAACTGGCCTATAATTTGGGGCCAGACATTAAGTAAGGCAGCGTCGCGGAGGGAAGTCTCCGTCCTTGATCGCTCGGAACTTCCAGCCCGTGATTGTCCGCTTTGGGCGGATTTTTGAAGTCCCCTCGTCAAGGATGCACTCCATGAAGCGTCATTCGCGCGCCCGTTCGTTACTCCTCGGATTAGCGGTTTTGGGAATTGCTTCGGTCGGCCGGCCCTCGGTTTCATCGGCCGCCAGCGCCCAGGAAGTCGCTAGCGCCAGCCAGCTCAAGACCGAAGCGTATCAGGCGCTGCGCATCGGCCAGTTCGATCGCACCAATGAGCTGCTTGAACGGGCCGCCTCACTTTCGCACGATCCGATCGACGAGCGGATTTCGCAGTGGACACACCATTTCGACGAAAATCAGCGGCAGTTCGATAGCGAGCGCCAGAAGCAATACGAAAAAGCTGTTGGCGACGCAAAGCTGCTGGAGTCGAAGGGGCATCTCGATTACGCGATTGATGCCGACCGCGGCGCCTACCTGCTGGCAAAAGACAAAGAGGCTTTTCGTAAAGATTCTATCAACAACACGTTGATCCGGCAGGCCATCGCGCGGGCCGACCAATACGATCACAATGAGCAGTGGGTCAAATCGCTTCGGATTTATTCCGATCTCGCCGCGATCGAGCCGTCCACACCTGAATGGAAAGACAAGCTGAAACTGGCAACGCGCCACGTTCGACTGCTGGCCCTCTACGCTCCTGAGAATCTTCGAAAGCTTCAGGACAGCGACCAGAAGGAACGGGACGAGGTCGATCAACTGCTTCATCCCACGACGCAGCCGACCACCAAGCCTTCCGAACAACCTGATGCCGACAGTGCTTTCAAAGTGGATTGGCAGGAGCAACTGCGCGGCGTTCGCCTCGATATGCTCGAAGATGCGCTTCGACAGGCGAACGATCATTACTTCCGCAACGTCGATTACCGCACGCTGGCGCTCGGCGGCCTCAATGGGCTCAAGACGCTGGTGAATACAAAGGGGCTTGAAAAGGCCTTCCCCGCTCTGGGCGACGAGCAGAGAAAGGCGGCGTTCCTGCACACGATCGAAATGGATATTGCGGACAATCAGAAGGCCAAGCCCAGTGCCGAGCAGCGCACGCTCGATAATACGCTGCTTGACCTGCGAAGACAGAACCGCAGTTCGCTTCGTCTGCCTGATGAAGTGCTGGTCAGCGAATTTGCCGACGGCGCGTTTGGCGAGCTGGATCCATTCAGCAGCATGATCTGGCCGTCTGAAATGGAAGAGTTCAACAAGAGCACGCAGGGCGAATTCAGCGGCGTAGGCATTCAGATTCAGAGCGACGACGATGGCAGCCTGCGAGTCGTCAGCCCGCTGGAAGATACGCCTGCCTATCACGCGGGCATCAAGGCCGGCGATATCATCACCCACATCAATGGCAAGAGCGCCAAGAACATCACCACCAATCAGGCCGTCCGCACCATCACCGGCCCGGCTCACACGACCGTCACGCTGACGATCAAGAGCCCCGACGGCAAATCGAAGGATTACACGCTGACGCGCGAAACGATTCACGTCGCCAGCGTGAAAGGCTGGCTGCGGCAGCCCGGTGGAAGCTGGGATTACACAATCGATCAGGACCAGCACATCGGCTACATGCGGCTGACCAACTTCGCCCGCGACAGCGCCGAAGAAATGGAAAACGCGATTGGCCGAATGAAGGAATCCGGCACCCGCGCAGTGATTCTCGATCTGCGCTACAACCCCGGCGGCCTTCTAACCACAGCCACCGCCATTGCCGACAAATTCCTGCACAACGGCGTGATTGTCAGCACCCATCCCGATCGCAACACCGGCGACGAGCCCAGCGAATTCAGCGCGACCGCCGACGCCTCCGATTGCAATCTGCCACTGATCGTGCTGGTCAACCAATATTCGGCCAGCGCCAGCGAAATCGTCTCCGGCGCGCTGAAGGATCATCACCGTGCGCTGATCGTCGGCGAACGCACCTTCGGCAAAGGCAGCGTTCAGAAGCTGTTCCGCCTTTCGGATGGATCGGCCTATCTGAAGCTGACGACGAGCCACTATTACCTGCCCAATGGCAAGTGCATTCACCGCGAAGAGAACTCCAAGGAGTGGGGCGTCGATCCGGATGTGACGGTCGAGATGACGCCCGAGCAGATGCGGGCTGCCATCGATGCCCGACAGGATCTGGATGTCCTGCGGGATGCGAATGCTCCCGCCCAGGGCGAGCAGCCGAAGCTTAATGAGAAGGCCAGCAAGGCTCCCAAGAAGGATCTGCTCTCCAGCGATCCGCAACTGGCGGCGGCTGTGCTGCTGCTGAAGCTTCAGCTCAGCGGGGCTCAGATTTAGACTAAGCGATTAGGATTGAGTCTTTCACCGACGGGCTGACACACACGTGCCAGCCCGTCGCTCATTTGGCGAAATCGCTTTTGGCACTGGCATCTTCTCGCGATTTCCGTACGTTTCCCCTCCGATGAGCTTGCCGATCTTGATTGTACTGATTGCCGCCTGCGCGCTTCTCATGGTGCTGGAGATCCTGGGGCTGCCTACAACGCTGGCCCTGCAATTCAAGGGTGACATCAAACGCGAAACGCGCTGGCTGGCGCAATATGGCCAGTTCGTCTGCACCGCCGTCGTGATTGCGCTGGTCTATCAGCTCGATCGCCCTGCGCGACATCAGCAGGCGGCGGTAGCCATCCTGATTGCGGTGTTGGGAACATCAATTATATCGACACTTGTCAAGCGGATTCTCGGACGCATCCGGCCGGGGCGCGAGCATGCGGGAAAATTCCTGGGGCCCAGCTTGAAGCACGCCAACTATCGCGAGAGCTTTCCATCCAGTCATAGCGCATGCGCCGTGGCCCTGAGTGTGATGCTCGCGCGGCTCTATCCGCAGGCGACCGCGACTTTCTGGGCACTGGCACTGATCTGTGCCGTCCTCCGATACATCATGGACGCCCATTGGCCCAGCGATGTGCTGGGCGGTATTGCCCTTGGATACGCCCTCGCAAATGTCACCGCCAACGCAATGCACCTGGTTTGAAAACGCGCTTGACTGCCAACGGTTAGCCGCGACGCGAAGCGGAGCGCTTCTCCTCGCTGCGTACCGTGGCGGACGTATGTCTTGCACGCGACGTCACCAACTCGGATGTCTCAATCTCTCCCCAATTCGGCAAGGGTTACCCTAAAATCCCTGCGCATGTGGGATTTCTCGACGGTTGCGGATCACATCGGCCAGGCCATCGAACGGGCCGAGGCGGATCTGCGCCTCGAGCAGGCGGTTTATGGACTCGATGCGCGCGACGAACGCGAACTTCAATCGCTGCTGGCTGAGAGTCTGATGGCCCAATACCAGGTGGCTCGGGAAGTTCACTATCCCTCGTCACACGGAAAGAAAAAGTCGCACCGCATGCGCTGCGATCTCGTGCTTTCTCCGCTCGGTCGGCCGTTGAAACTGGACACCGCTCCGCCGACGCTGTTCGATCCGCCCGATATGTGCGAACCAGGGGACGCCTTGTGGCTCGAGGTCAAAACCGCCTTCCAATTCCGCGAAGGCGGCGCGCGACATCTTGGCTATGGCAGCCAATGGCGGCAGGCGGTCGTGGAAGATCTGCGGAAGATCGAAGCTGAGGCGTCCATCCGCCAGGCGGGGCTGCTGCTGATTGTCTTCAATGAGTCGCGGGATGTGCTCGACAAAGATATCGAGCTTTTTGAAGACGTGCTGATCCGAAAAGAAGTCCTCGCCGGCTTTCGGCAGGTTCGCCAGATCCCAATTCTTGACCGCATCGGCCATACGCTCTGCACCATCGCCCTCTGGCCCACGATCCAGCGCTGAGCCCGCTTAGACGTTCTGGAATATTCGGCGGCACAAGGTTTGCGAAACCTGCTCCAACGTCGGTCGCAACTGTGCGACCCAACGAAAGGAGCACGGTAATGGGCACTATTCTTTGGATCGGGATCGTCTTCTTCATTATCGCCCTCGTCGCCTGGTTGCTGGGCGCACGTGGCGTGGCAGGAATGAGCGCAGGCATGGGCCGGACCTTCCTGGGCATCTTCCTCGTGATCGCGATCATCCTGATTATCGTCGGTGCATTCACCGGCCACGGGGCGTACTGATCCGTTTACGCCAGATCGTCTAATGAAGATCGGCTGCGTGCGATGCGGTTTCGCATCTCGCGCGGCCGATCTTTTATTTGTCAAGTCAATTTTCAAAAAGCGTGTTTTGAGCCCCTTTTAGCCGCCCGGCTTGTCGGGCACTCCGAGCGAACGGAATCGCCCGAAAAGCCGGGCGGCTAAAGTCGGCTTGGTGCTCCTGTCATTGTCGTGCTCCGGGGAAATAGTTGAGTTCGCAAGGCACTTTGCTACAATCTGCCACACTCAGGTACACGGGACGCGGACCATCCCGATGGACCCCGGGCGGAAGTGCCCCGTCGCATCGCTTCTCTCTCCCCTCCGAGCGGTGTGAATCCTTCCGCCCGGCTTCTATTTCCGCAGGGACCAGAAGAGTTCGCTTGAATCCGCCGGTGGTCGGCCAACTCGTCGCATGGCGCCAATCAAACGAGTTTACGAAGCCAAGGTTAGCCGAGGTTAGCCGCGACGCGACTAAGCGGAGCGCTTTCTCCAAGCGGCGAAAAAGCGCTCCGCTAGCGCATCGCGGCTAACCTTGGTTCATAAAAATCTATTTTTGATTGAAGGTTCCTGTGTTAAGGGGTCACCGTCAACGTCAGCAGCGCAGACGCCGCAGATTCTGGAGCGCCTGCGAGCGTTTGCGTTGCGGTGATTTGATGGGGGCCTAAAGCTAATGCAGTGATGCCATCGGTGTACAACGTCGTGCTGCCACTCGTGCTCTGGGCGGATCCGATGGCGTGGCCGCCGGCGTAAATCGTGATCGTCGCGCCGCTGATTGTCCCGGCGACGGTGAATTGCAGTCGGCTTGCCGATGAGGAGTTGTTCAATGAAGTTGATGCGCTCGTCGCGCCGCCGGCCGATGTCAGATAGATTGCGACCGGCGCCGGCGTCGGCACGGAGATGTTAAACGTCGCCAGTGACGCTGCCGGCGCAACGTTGCCTGCGATATCGGCCACCTGTCCACTCTGAAGGAACAGCACGTATGTTCCATTGTCGCCGGCTGTCCATTCATCATTGGGCGGGCGGATTTCGTAGGTGACGGTTCGTGGCGAGCCATTACCCGGAGTGTCCGCGGTGACGAAAGTTGCCGCCTGGCTGTATCCATTTGGACCCATCACCAGGATGTTGCCATCGTGCAACGTCGAGGCATCGATCGCCGTCGCGTCGGCGTAGGTGACGTTGAAGAAATAGTCGGTGTTGCCCGCCGTTGTCACATTGGTGGCAGAGATGGATGCCGTCGGCGGGGCGGTATCGACGGTAATGAGCGTGACCGACGAGTTAGCCGATTGCAACATGCCTGAAACGAGTTGGCGTGCCGTGAAATGGTGCGGCCCATCTGAAAGGGGTATTTCGCCGCGCGTTGCAACGAGCGTGGTGCTACCGCTGGCCACTCCACTGCCCATGAAAGTTCCATCCGCGTAGATCGAAACCACCGCGCCGGTCGTCACGTTCGGCACCGAAAACACCAATTCCGTGCTGCGGCTGCTGTTGTTGAAATTGGTCACGCCATCGCTGCTGGAGCTTCCTGAATCGCTGGTGGAGTAAAGCACCGGCGCGCCGGGGGCGGGGCTGGCGGTTCCGGTGATATTGACCGTGATGGTCCCGAGCGTCGCCTGGGCCGCAGCATTTCCGGCGGTATCGAGGATTTGTCCGTTTTGCAGCGTCACCGTGTAACTGCCGTTGTCGCTGGAATCCCATGAGCCGCCGGGCGCGAAAATGTGATAGCTGGCCGATCGAGGCGAGCCGCCTGATCGCGAATCCACGGATGTAAGTGCTGCGGCACTGCTGTAACCGTGCGGGCCGGTGACGATCAGATCATTGCTGTTCAGCGAAGCGGCGTCGATTGCGACGTTGTCGCTGTAGACGACGCTGAAATCGTAACCCGATCCGCCGGCCGACATGATCGGCGCGAAGGTGGCTGAGCCGGTCGGCGCGGCTGTATCGATGGTCAGCGTCGTTCCCGCCGATGCGGCTGATACTGAGCTTCCGGAAAGCGTCTGCCGCGCGGTGAAGACGTGACTGCCGTCGGTCAAAATGGTTACGCCATCCGTCGTGATGGTGGTGTTGCTCCCGGGAGCGGTGGTTGAACCAATCTGCCGTCCATCGGCAAAAAGCGCAACGATTGCGCCGGTCGAGGTGTTGGCGACGGTAAATTGCAGCACGCTGGCGAGTGAAGAATTGTTCAATCTCGTCAGCTCGTCATTGTTCAGCGCTCCGGTATCGCTGGGGGCGGCAAGTTGCGGCGCGGTCGGCGCCGGACTGGCCGCAACAATTGCATTGACATTGAACGTGGCCAGCGTTCCGCCATTGGTCGAATTGCCGGCGGAGTCGTATACCGAGCCTGTCTGGAGGTGGATCGTATAGGTGCCGTTGTCGGCCACGCTCCACGCGCCGCCTGGCGGAACGATCTGGTAAGTCGCGATTCGCGGCGTCCCGTTCGTGGAACTGCTGACCGATGTGAAAATCGCCTGCTCCGCAAACCCACCGGGGCCTGTGACGACTACATCGTGCGAATCCAGGCTTGTGACATCGATCGCCACGTTATCGCTATAGGTGACGGTGAAGGAATAGATGCTGCCGCCGACGCTGCTGACGCCGGCGGGATTTGAGGAAGCAGTCGGTGAGGTGGTGTCGATGATGATGCCATCGGCCGGGGAGGGGCTCGACTGCGGCAGCCCGGGCTCCGTTTGCGTGGCTGTGATTGCGTGCGGCCCGTCGCCAAGCGTGATCAGGCCATTGGTCGTCAGTTGCGTGGTCGCTCCGGAGGCGACGGTCGAGCCAATCGCGGTGCCATCGGCAAAGAGCGCGATCGTTGCGCCACTGACGGTTCCAGGAATCACAAATCCAAGCGGCGCGCTGCTGGAATTGTTGAAATAGGTGACGCCATCGCTCTGCGAAGCGCCGCTGTCACTGGCCGGCAGTAGTCGCGGCGCGCCGGGCTGATCGCTGCCGGGCGTGAAGGCGCTGACGGAAAAAGTGCCCAGCGCGCCTGCGGGCATGTCGTTGCCCGCGACGTCTCCCACCTGCCCGGCCTGAATTGAAACGGTGTAGGTGCCATTCGCATTCGCGTCCCACCTTCCGCCCGGAGGAACGAGCGAATAGCTCGCGGTCGCCGTAGGCGAATTGCTCGATTGATCGACTGAGATGAGTGAGGCAGCTTCGGAAAAGCTGTTGGGGCCTGTGACGACAATGTTGCCGTTGCCGAGCGTCGTCAAATCAACGTCGGTGTCATCCGCGTAAGTCACCGAAAAGCTGTAAAGCTGCCCGCCCGAGGCCGTCACCGGTTGCGCGCTCAAGGAGGCGGTCGGATCTACATCATCGACAATAATCGTAGATACAGTGGAAAGGGCTGAATTCAAACCGCTCGATAAGGTTTGCCGCGCGGTGATGGAATGAGCACCGGCTGCCAGAGCGGTCTGGCCGTCGGTCGTCACCACCGTTGTGCTGCCGCTGGCCACGGCGGAGCCGATTGCGTTTCCATCGGCATAAAACGTCACCGTCGCTCCGGCCATGGCTCCGCTGACCTGGAACCGAAGCGCGCTTGTCGCGCTTGAATTGTTGAGGTTTGTAATGCCATCCGTGGACGAGATTCCGGAATCGCTGATGCCTTCGAGCGTCGGCGCGCCAAGCACCGGGATGCCGATCGCGACATTGAAGCTGCCCAGCACATGCGGCGCATCGACATTGCCCACGACATCGCGCACCTGTCCGCTGGCGATCGACAAGGTGTACAGTCCATCATTGTCGGCACTCCACGATCCGCCGGGGGGCGAGATTTCGTAAGTTGCCGTGCGCGGCGAGCCATTACCGCTTACATCCGTTCCAAGTAAATTCGCGAGCGTGACGACGTTGCCCGGCATCGTCACGGAGATGTTTCCGCTGCCGAGGCTCGACAGATCCACCCCGCTGGCGTCGGAATAGGTGACGGTGAACTGATAGCCCTGCGGGCCAGCGGTCGTCAGATCGGGGGCGTTCAGTGTTGCCGTTGGCGGGGTGGTATCGGGATGCTCGCGCTGGATGCTGGGCGGATCAAGCTGCAACCCAAAGTTCCGCGAGACGCCATGGCGAAGATTGGTAAAGATGTATCCGCCGCTGGCGGGCGTGACCGCGACCCAGCCATCGGGTGGCGCGACGCGGACGTCGTAATTGCCGCGCTTGAGCTTTTTGAAATGGAAGTTGCCGTGCTTGTCGGTGACTGCGCCCGCATCAACAGCACCGTCACCGCTCGTGGCCAGGAAAACTTGAACATTCGGGAGGAAAGGCTCCTTGGGCTGACGCCGGCCGTTGGCGTTGAGATCTTCAAAGACCCGGCCGCCGATGGTGAAGGATAGAAGCTGGCGCGGCTCGAGCCGCTCGAGCGCAATGATTGGCCTTCCCCAAGCTGACCGATCCTGACCCACGCCCATCCTCCTACGAAAACAGCTTTCGGAGGTGAACCGGGATTCTCCTGGAACGACCAGAAGCCGCTCGCCCCGGACATACACCTGCTTTTAATCTTACGTCTGCGCTACAAAGCCCGCCCAGATTCATTTGGGGCTGCAACATCGTCCCATAACTCTACATGCCGCTCAATCCGTCGGTTCGTCGCGGCGACGATTCCAGGTGATCCGTTTTCACCCGAAAGCGCTGGGGCTATCTCGTTGTGAAATATAAACTTGCATTGACAAATGCCGATTTTGTCGCGGCGTGGGCGACAGCCTGCGTCAATTGGATCCAAACCACGCGATTGCAGGTCCGAGAACCGATTCAACCCGTTTTAAGTGCCTGACCGATAGAGACGTTGGTGGAACCGATTCGTTCTTTTTTTGCGCGAATACTGCGCCCATATCCCCAAGCGCGTCGAGGCGCAACGCGCCCGGCGATTGAGATCGCCGACTTGCTTGGCCGGCCCGCGATCAACCTTGATACGCCGGAGCTGCAGCGATTCCTGGCCGGCAAGCGGGTGATGATCACCGGAGCCGGCGGAAGCATCGGCTCGGAAATCTGCCGGCAGGCGATGAAATTCTGCCCGCAGCGCATCCTGCTGCTCGAGCGCGCGGAGAACGCGCTCTTCGAGATCGATCGCGAGCTTCGCCATAGCTGGGTGGGGGCCGACATCCGGCCCTACATTGCCGACCTGTGCGACGCCCGGCGGATCGAGCAGATTTTCGAATCGGAGAGGCCGCAGGTGGTTTTCCATGCCGCGGCGCACAAGCATGTGCCTCTGATGGAGCATAACCCTTGCGAAGCGATTAAAAACAATGTCTTTGGCACGCGCATCGTCGCCGACGCGGCGACGAATCACGGCGCAGCCGCCTTTGTCATGGTCAGCACCGACAAGGCGGTGAACCCCAGCAGCGTCATGGGCGCCACCAAACGGTTCGCGGAGCTTTACGTTCAGAGCCTCAATCAGGAACACAGCGGACCGGCACCGGTTGAGCGATCAGCGGCGCAGCCGCGCACGCGATTCGTCGCCGTGCGCTTCGGAAATGTCCTGGGCAGCAGCGGCTCCGTCGTGCCGATCTTTCAGCGGCAAATTGAAGCCGGCGGCCCGGTGACCGTGACCCACCCTGACATGAAGCGCTACTTCATGACCATTCCCGAAGCCAGCCAACTGGTGATGCAGGCGGGGGCGGTTGCGCAAGGCGGCGAAATCTTCGTCCTGGACATGGGCCATCCGATCCGGATTCTGGATCTGGCCGAGGAATTAATCCGTCGAAACGATCTGCGTCCGCACGAAGACATCGAAATCCGCTTCACCGGCATCCGCCCCGGCGAAAAGCTCTACGAAGAACTGGCCTGCGACAACGA
>JANWHF010000186.1 GCA_025450555.1 Tepidisphaeraceae bacterium
ATCTCCCGAAAATATTGCCGGCCGGAGCGCAGGGCTGGCTGACTGGCGCGAAGATACGTCATCGTTTTGATGAATTGATAGACCGGGTGCTCGGGATCGAAGACGTGAACGCCGGTCGTGTCGAAGGGGCCCCATTTTCCGCCGAACATGCATTCGCGAATGTAGACATCCCGATCGCCGCCGCCGTCGAGACATTGCTCGGTGCCATAATAGAGGCAGGGAATGCCCAGGCTCGTCAGCAGAAAACCGGCGGCAAGCATCGCGAGCCGGCAGTCAGCATCGCCGTGCAAAAATCGCCTCCAGGGGCGGTGCGTCTGATCGTGGTTGTCAACGAATGTTACGAAATACCGCCCGGCCTCGGAAAAATCGCGGTAGTACTTGCTCAAATGATCGAATCGCTCCCAGATTTTCACGGGCGGCGTGAGACCTTTAAGCACTTCATCCAGGTGCGCATAAAGCGGAAAATCGAGGACGGCATTGAGCAGCGGATACCGATTGAATCCCTCCACATCCTCCACCTCCGGCGGAAGTACGTTGCTGCCGACGTACTTCTGGAGAAGGTCGTCTTCGCCGACGATTTCCCCAAAGATCAGGAAATTGTTCTTCCCGATGCGCCGGCAGTATTCGCGAATGGCGTTGCAGAAAATGCCGACGTACGCCGGCTCCATGTTTTTGACGGTATCGATGCGATAGCCATCCACGTCCGCCACCGCGATCCAATATTTGTAGGCGTGGATCAGGGCGTTCATCGTCTTCGGGTTGGCCAGATCGAAATCCTTGAAGGAAAAGAAATCGCCGCTGACGGTTTCATCGCGCCCCGCCTTGGCCATGTCACCGATTGAGCCTTTGCGCTTGAAGCAATCGGGATCCTGAAGTTCGAGGGGCCAGATGCCGTCGTCAGGGCCGAGGCCCGATCCGTCGATCTGTGCAAGGCTCTTGAGTTTGTTCTTGATGATCTGCGCCGCGATCCGCCCCACCACATGGTTGGGAATCGCTTCTCCATTTCGCGAAGCCGAAGCTTCGCGGGTCGAGCGATCGACCGCTACCTTGAACTCATTGACGTTCGGAGTGTTGAAGTGGGTCGCGACGGCCGACGCGATTGCGTTTTCGATTTCGCGATAGATGTTCTCTTTTTGCTCACTCGATTGAACAGCAGGGCAGTTTTGCTGCGCCGAACCACTTGCCCGCCCCACCCGATGCCATCCGGCAAATTCATATCGCCCTTCCGCTCGGAACGTATGCGGTCCATCGCCTTTATAGCGGAACACGTCCGCTGAATGATTCAGGACGATATCGAGGATGACGTGAATGCCACGGGCGTGCGCCTGGCGGGTCAGCTCGGCCAGGTCTTCGGTGGTTCCAAATCGCGGATCGATCGCCAGGAAATCCTGGATGCCATAGCCGTGATAGCTGCCCGGGTCGTCCTGGCGCTGCTTGAAAGGCGGCGTGATCCAGACGGCGGTGACGCCCATGTCCTTGAGGTAATCGAGCTGGCGCATCACGCCTTTGAGATTCCCGCCCTGGAAGTGAGCGCCTTCCTCCACGTCGCGACCGCGCGGCGACGTCTTGGGATCGAACGGCGGATGCTCTCGATTGTCATCGAAGCGATCGAGCATCAACTGGTAAAGAAAATGATTTCGCCAATCCGGCGGCGAAGGAAGAACTGGACCACGCGGGGCAAAATCCAGCTCGGCGATCGAAGTCAGACGGTCGGCCATGCCACTGCTATATCCGCCGTCAAGCATCAAGCGGAACGGGCGATTTGAAATGGAGAGCATGACACAAGCCGCGCACGCCCTTTTCTCCCTCCCCCGCTGTACTCTGCGGGGGAGGGGCGGGGCGGGGGACGCCTTTTTTTTCAAGGTCCAAAAAACCCCCTCCCTGCCCTCCCCCGGGAGTACCCGAGGGAGGGTAAATTTGGAAGCGGCACACGATTGCGTAACATTGCCGGAAAAGCTCGAAGGAGTTTCGATCTTGCACATACTCGTCGGCGTGGTTGGGCTGGTGTTGGTCGTCGCAATCCTGATCGAGGGGTTCGAGACGGTTGTGCAGCCGCGCCGCGTCGCCCGCCGATATCGAATTTCACACGTTTATTACGTAGTCTTCTGGCGGCTTTGGCGGTGGGTGGCCGATGCGTGGTGTAACAAGCCGCGCAAGCGCGCAGCATTCTTGAGCACCTTTGGCCCCCTGTCGCTCCTGGGCATTTTCACGACTTGGACAATCGGCCTGATATTCGCCTTCGCGATGCTTCACTGGGGACTGCGCGATTCCATCCAGATCAATTTCGGCAGCAGCCCACAAAATTTTGGTACATATCTTTACCTGAGCGGCACCACTTTCTTCACGCTGGGCTACGGAGATGTGACACCCATCCATCCCGTTGGCCGTGTGCTGGCGGTGGCCGAGGCGGGGCTGGGATTTGGATTTCTCGCCGCGATTCTCAGTTATCTGCCTGCCCTCTTTCAGGCTTACTCTCGGCGCGAAGTGAGCATCTCGTTGCTGGATGCCCGCGCTGGCTCTCCGCCGACCGCGATGCAACTGATTCTGCGTGCCGCGCGGAGCGACAGCATTGGGGCACTCGAGCCTTTCCTGGCCGAATGGGAGCGCTGGGCCGCCGAGCTGCTGGAAAGTCAGCTTTCGTTTCCGGTGCTCGCCTACTACCGCTCGCAGCACGACAACCAGTCCTGGGTGGCAGCCCTCGCGACGATCCTCGATGCCTGCGCGGTGATGATGACGCAGGTGCGCAGCCGCGGCAATTATCAGGCGCAGGTGACCTTCGCCATCGCCCGGCATGCGGCGGTCGATCTGGCACTGGTGCTTCGCGCTAAGGCGCCTGATCCGGAGAAGCTGGTCGATCGTCTCCAGCCGCTGGAGTTTGCGAAGATGCGCTCGCTGTTGGAAGGAGCGCAGGTGGGGCTTTCCAACAGCGAAGGGGCCGAGGAATCTCTGTATGCGCTTCGGCAAATGTACGAGCCTTTCATTCAGGCGCTAGCTACGAAACTTCTCCTGCCGCTTCCATTACATTTGACCGATGACAGTTCCCCCGACAACTGGCAGCGCAGCGCCTGGATGAAGCCGACGCCGGGCATTGGAGCTTTGCCGGTGGCGACGCCGAACGAGGGGCACTTTGGCTGAATATTGAAGTTCTGAACACATTAGTTTTTTGTCACCCGCGTCTTACCCCGCTAAGATTCATTCTGCCCTTCCGGAAGATTGGAGCGACCGGCGCGGCAGGCTCATGCATCGAACCAAGCGTTGGACTATTGCCGAAGCAGACCCGGCGGCGGCGGAGCTGGCCGGCCGGTTGAAGATATCGCCGCTGATTGCGCAGGTGTTGCTCAATCGGGGACTGAAGCAGCCTGACGATTGCGAGCGGTTTCTCCGGCCTAATCTCAAGCTGCTCCACGAGCCGGCGATGCTGCCAAACCTGATCCCGTCCGCGCAGCGCATCGCCCGCGCGATTGGCGAAAAACAACGCATTGTTATTTACGGCGATTACGACGTCGATGGCATTACCGCCACCGCCATTCTCTGGCATGCAATTGGCGCACTGGGTGGCAATGTCGATTTCTATATCCCGCATCGCATCGAAGAAGGGTACGGCCTCAACAGCCAGGCCATCGCACAGATTTGCGACGGCGGCGCGCAGGTCATCATTAGCGTCGATTGCGGTATCACCGCCATCGAACCGGCCCGCGTCGCCCGCGAGCGCGGCGTCGATCTGATCGTCACCGATCATCACGATTGGCATCTATCTGCGGAGCAACCTGCAGAAGTTGGCGCTGCGCCGTCGGCTCGTCAGCCGATGCTGCCCGATTGCTGCGCCATCGTTCATCCGAGGTTGGGCGGGAGCGCTATCGCTTATCCCAATCCAAGCCTGTGCGGCGCCGGCGTCGCGTTCAAACTCGCGTGGGGCATCGGCCAGGTCGCCTGCGGCGCGGATCGGGTTAATCAGCCATTCCGGGAATTTCTTGTCGAAGCCACGGCGTTGGCGGCGCTGGGAACAATCGCCGACGTGGTTCCGCTCATCGGTGAAAATCGCGCCTTGGCCCACTTTGGCCTCAGCGGTCTGCGAAACAGCAAAATCGTCGGCATCAAAGCGCTCATCGCCTCGGCAGGGCTGACGGGTCAGAATCTCGACAGCTTTCACGTCGGCTTTTCGCTCGCGCCGCGCCTCAACGCGAGCGGCCGGATGGGGCATGCCCGGCTCGCGGTCGAGATGCTCACGACCAGCGACGAAAAACGGGCAATGGAAATCGCGACGTATCTCGAGCAGCAGAACCGCAGCCGACAGGCGATGGAGCGCAAGATCCTCGAGCAGGCGGATCAGCAGGTGGCGGAGCACAAGCTTGCCGAAGATGGATGCCGGGCGATCGTCGTGGGAGCCGAAGGCTGGCACCCAGGAGTCATTGGTATTGTCGCGTCGCGCCTCGTCGACCGGTATCACCGCCCCGCCGTCATGGTCGCGCTGAATAATGGCCACGGCCAGGGCAGTGCGCGGTCGATCGCCGGGTTTCATCTTGCCCACGCGCTCGAGGCCTGTGCGTCACATTTGGAAAGCTATGGCGGCCACGAAATGGCCGCTGGTTTGAAAATCGAGACGCCCAAATTCGCTGATTTTCGAGAGGCTTTCTGTTCCTACGCGATGCAGACGCTCACACCCGAGCAACTGGTGCCGGAGATCATCGTCGAGAGTCTCGGCGAGCTTCGACAATTCACGGCGGCATTAGTTGCCGATCTCAATCGCCTCGGGCCGTTCGGGCATGGCAATCGCCGGCCGGTTTTTGTCTGCCGGGGGCTAACTGTCGCGGGGCCGTCAAGGCGCTGCGGTAAAACGGCTCAGCATCTTCAGCTTTCCGTGCGGCAAGGCGAGCAGACGATCAAATGCATCGCTTTCGGCATGGGCGATCTGGAATTGCAGCTTAAAAGCGGGACGATCATTGATCTTGCGGTCGAGCCGGTGCTCAACGAATACAACGGCCGCTCCAATGTCGAGCTGGAAGTGAAGGATTTGCAGGTGCAGAGTTCCTGACAAATGCTAAAGTGCGTGTGGTGGTGTAGCGTCCCTCATGGCCGATCGCCGATTGGACCAGGCGAGGCAGGCCTCGAACCACCGTCCCATCCACCAGCGTCAGGGCGTCCTTGAACTCACTGAGCCTCGGATCGATCGA
>JANWHF010000187.1 GCA_025450555.1 Tepidisphaeraceae bacterium
AGCCGCCGTCGCATCAATTCTCCAGATGGAGATCGCCTAGCTCATAGTTAGGCGTATTGGGCGTGTATTCTATCGTGCGCTGCGCACTTTCGCGTCCATCGGATGCACGGGCCTTAAGCAGATATCGCGTGTTGATGCTGGGCCCGGGTAGCGTAAATCGGCCGTCCGCATCCGTCAGCACGATCGGCGCCTTGGGCGTTAGACCAAAGGTTCCATGCCAGGTCGTCACGTAAATCCCGACGTTGGCGAGCGGCTTGCCCTTGCCATCGACAACTCGACCAGCCAGTTGAGTCTTGGCGATCGGCGAGAGACGCAGGATCAGTTCCTTTTCGTCTCCCTTTAGTTCGATCGGCTGCGGCGTCCCCAGCGAACCCGCATGCGCATAGACACGAAATCCTCGATCAACCGCATGTAGGGTGAATTCGCCTTTGGCATCGCTCTTCACAACTTTGGTGGTTCTCATCATGGGGCCAGCGGGATTCTGCACCTCAACGATCGCGCCCGCGACGGGCTTGCCTTGAGGATCCAGTACACGGCCCGCTAATCGATTTCCAGGCTCCGGCGTAAGCTTCAGGTCAATCTTTTGATCCTGCCCATCGACCGCGGTGATTTTCAGTTCATCGCCTCTGCGGGAACTAAATCCCGCCTGCGAGTATCCGTCCGGCGGCATCGAGGCCAGATAAATGGCCTGCGCGCCCGGTGGAATGCGCAGCGTGTAGTTCCCGTTTTCGTCGGTTTCCGTCGAACCTGGATATTCCTTGGTGGACAGATCCAGAGCGGAAATGATCATGCCTGGCACACCGGCTCCGGTATCGCCTTTGATGAGGCGACCCGTTACCACCGTTCCCTTAACTAACAATAAATCCTGGCCCACTGTCGATTGCCGCGGGTTGACCACAACGTTGCTCAGAAAAGCCGCGGTCCAGGGGAAGTCCTTGTTCGCGATCAGATGAATGACGAATTTGCCGGGCAGAAGATGCTGAAAATGATAATGTCCGTGTTCGTCAGTCGTGGTCTGCTGCCCAGAGAATCCGATTCGACGATCGGCAAGGGCGATGACCCGCACGCCTGCGGCCGGTTTTCCCGTGCCTTTGTAAAGGACCGTTCCTTCGATCGCGCCGCCATATTTTAGATGAAGCGTCGCGGGAAGGCTTTGCTTCCCGGCTCCAGTCTGGACACGCTCGGACATTAAAGGCTGCGCAAAATCTGGCCCGTCAATATGCAAGGACGTTTGTGATTGTTGTGGAAGCAGGGAAATCTCGCATGAACCAGAGGCATCCGTTTGCTGGGTGTCTTCAGATGACCATTCAACTGGGAACTCAATTGAACGGGCTTCTGGAAAATCCGCCCGCAGCACCATGCCAGAGGCTCCAATGGAAGAGTAAACCGGCCAAACCCGAACTCCCGCTGCCGGTGCCCCATCGGGCGCCACAAGCGTTACTCGAACCGACGAAGCGGGCAGTATGTGGATGACGTTCTCCTTTCCGCTCTTTGCCCAGATAGCGCCATATCCCACGCCGACGGTCTTGGCGACAAGCGTTGGACGCGACTCCTCCGTCTCAGCGGTATCGCCGGCGATTTCAAAGCTGCCGTCCGCTCTTGAGCGTCCCTGAGCAACGGTCTCATGGTGTGAATTCGCTAATACGATTTGGGCGTTATTCACTGGCTTGCCGTCGGGCGATACAACTCTTCCCGAAAAGACCTTCGATATATTTGCTGTTTGAGTTTGGCCAGCAGTCGTACCGCTGGGCGCGGCGGCCGTAGCGCGTAAGGATGCGATGGAAAACAGGATTGGAAGGGCAGCCAATGCGGCGAAGATCGCGCGCCATACGCTCATCGCCTCGCGGCTGCGGCGTCCATCAAGAACGGCTTTCAAGCGATTCTCGAGTGTCGCCTGGCGCGCCATGGCGATGGATCCAGGAATCAGGCTTTTGCGCGATCCAATCATTCTCGCCACATCAAGCAGGAAGCTGGCGTAATCAGCAGGGGAATCTTGACGCGATAACACCAGATCATCCGCCGCCTGTTCCTGCTCCCGGAGCAAACCGCGCGAGGCAAGCCATGCGAGCGGATGAAACCAGAAGACGGCGCAAGCAAATTGGCCGATGAATTGCGTGGCGGCGTCCCAGCGTTTTACGTGTGCCAGTTCATGGAGCAGCGCCATGCGCAGGCGATCATGTGACCAATTGCGCGCGTCGGCGGGAAGCAGAATCCTGGGCCGCAAGCTGGACCAAGTCATCGGCATGGAGCGATCGTCGCTCATGAGCAGTCTCGCATGTCGACGTACTTGAAGTTCGTGCGATGCTTCGGCAAAAAGTTCCGCGACTTCTCCTTCGTTAGCGACGGTGCTCCTGGCCGCCAGCCGACAGAGGCTGATGCGCGCCAATGCAATTCGCAACAGGAAAACGGCCAAGCCGATAACCCAGATCGCGATCGGCGCGCTGCTCAGGTTGCAGATTGGAGCGAGATGTTTCGATGATGGATTCGACCGGGCAGGCGCTATGCTCGATGGCGTCGGCGCAACGATCATTTGAGCCGAGCCAGTGAAATGGGAGACTTTCGAGGTTTTTGCGGGCTCCGAATCAACCGGTCTTTTCGGAAATTCGACCGGCACATCCGCGCGCCCAACATCCGCGGCCGATCGGACAAATGACTGCGATGGCGTCCCAGCCCAGTTCGGGAGTATCCGCCACGCGGGCAAGACGAGGCATAGCACGGGCATCACAAGGACAGACGCCAACGATACAAACCAGATGAGATGCCTGCGAGAGGCGGGAGCCGAAGGCATAATGGCGCGCAATGCCCACGCGGCCAGCAGAATGGCCGTGGCCTTGATTACAACGTCGGCTGCAAACCAGAGTGTTGCAATATTCATGGGAAGCCTCATGAAAGATCGGTGCGCTGAGAGCCTCAATGCTTGCCGCTTCGCGCCTGCTCGATCAGCTCGGCAAGTCGCTTCATTTCCGCTTCAGACAATCGCGATTTAGGATCGGCAAGGTATGAAGCCAGGGCCTGCTCGACCGATCCGTCGAAGAAGGTGTCGAGCAGCCTTCGCAGCGCGGAGCGAGCCGCCCGCTGGCGCGGCTGGGTGGGCTTGTATACGAATTCGCGTCCCTGGCGGACGTGCGTGAGATGCCCCTTGCGTTCGAGGATGCGCAGCAGGGTGCGGACAGCAGTGTTGCTGGGGGCGTCGGGTAGAGCTTCAGTGATTTGCGCGGCCGTCGCGGTTTCCCGCTCATAAACGGCCTCCATGATCTGCCGCTCGCGCCGGCTCAGATGCGGGTCGTGGGTCATGCCGGATCCTCGGAAAATATATGTGTTAAAATTTTGGCAGATGAAAGCGTAGTGAGGCGCGGGTCACGATGCAAGAATAAAATGTTAAAAATTTGGCGGATGGGACGGTTACGTGGTCTTTTGGTGGGAGGAATCAGATCGCTTGCGCGAAGCCGGCAAGCGGCGGGATCACCGGAAGGGGAACTCTGTTCGTTACACCTTCGCCGCTTCGCGCTTGGGGTCGAGAACGTCTCGAAGACCGTCGCCGACAAAATTGAGACATAAGAGGGTGATACTCAGGAGGGCGCAGGGGGCGATCAGCATGTACCAATAGTGATGGACCATATTGATCGCGGGGCCGAGGGCGTCGCTGGCCAGCGAGCCCCAGGTTGGCATCGGGGGCTGAATGCCAATACCCAGGAAGCTCAGGAAGGATTCCTGGAGAATCGCGGAAGGAACGGTCAACGTGGCGTAAACGGTGATGGGGCCAATGAGATTGGGCAGCAGGTGGCGCGTGAAGATGCGCCATTCGGTCAGTCCGGCCGCTTTGCAGGCTTCGATAAAGGGCTGGGCGCGGAGACTCAGCACCTGTCCACGGATGACCCGCGCCATGGTCAGCCAGCTCACCAGCCCGATGGCCAGGAACAGCACCGTGATGTTGGCGGCCGACGGAGAAACGCCGATCCTGCCCATCGCCGGCTCGAGCGCGATTTTGAAAAGAATGACCAGCAGGATATATGGCAGGCCATATAAGACATCGACCGATCGCATGAGCAGCGAATCGATCCAGCCGCCCCGATATCCGGCAATCAGTCCGACGCCCACGCCCAGAATGACGGAAATGACTGCCGCCGACACACCGATCGCCAGGCTGATCGCGCCACCCACCAGACATCGCGACAGCAGGCTTCGGCCCAGGTTATCGGTGCCGAAGATCATCCAGAGCGGCGAGATTGCCGGAGCTTTGCGCGAAAGAGCAGCGCTCTGGTTGTCGTAGAAATAGGAGTTGGGCTGGCCCGGCTTTGTTGAATCGCGTAGCGTGATCGGCAGCGTCGCCACGCAAAGCAGGATGATGATGACCAGCAGCCCGCCGCCCCAGACCACGCGTCCGCTGTGCAGCAGACGCCGGCCGATGCTGTCGGGGACGTTCTCGATCCGCGCCCTTGCGCCGGTGTCCGATGCATCGGCAGGATCGAGGATGGGGCGGGTGATAGCGGACAAAAATGCAGTCCTTCCCAAGGTTCTATGCCGTCGCCGTCACGTCGATGCGCGGATCGACCAGTGCATAGGCGACGTCCACGATCAGATTGAACGCCAGGAGAAATACCGAATAGACCATCACTGTGCCGAGGATCAGCGTTTGGTCGCGATTGAGCACGCTGTTCACAAAATGCTGCCCGAGGCCGGGGATATTGAAGACTTTTTCGACGACGAAGGAGCCGGTTAGCGTTGCCGCCGCCGCGGGCCCCAGGAAGCTGACGACCGGCAGACAGGCGTTCTTGAGCGCGTGCTTCCAGATGACGATCCGTCGCGAAACGCCCTTGGCCCGCGCGGTGCGAATGAAATCGCTGCTGAGGGTGTCGATCATCGAAGCGCGGGTCAGGCGGGCGATGTACGCCATCGGCGCAAGCGACAGGGCGAGGCCCGGTATCACCAGATCGCGCAGCGATCCCCAAGCGCCAATGGGGAACCAGTGAAACTCGGCATAACAGATCGCAAAGAGAATGGTGCCGGTGACAAAGCTCGGAAGACTGATTCCGATTAAAGCCACCGAAAGACTGAACCAGTCAAACGCGCCGCCGCGCTCGACAGCCGCCATCGCGCCGATGGCGATGCCGCCATAGGTCGCAATGAGCAATGCAAAAATGCCCAGCGTCATCGAAACCGGCAGGGCATCGCCAATGATTTTCGAGACCGGCCATTCCTCATAAGAAAAGCTCTGCCCGAAATCCCCTTTGAGCATCATCACCGGATAATGGGCCAGGAAGGTGTACCA
>JANWHF010000188.1 GCA_025450555.1 Tepidisphaeraceae bacterium
GGCTCAAACTCGCGCTTGAGCTGCGACAGCTCCGCCCAGCTTGCAAAATCGAGATTCTGCCACTGGCTCTTGCCCTCGGCATCGTTCTCGATGTGGATCACTTCCGCCAAATCGCGGCATAGCAGCGAGAAGGCGCGGCGCACGTTGATGACGCGAATCGCCTGATAGAATTTATTGAGAACCAGAACGTTTGCGTTCAGAGCGCTGGCGCCGCCGCCATGACTAATGACGGCAGGGAAATGCGAAGATGGAGTATGCGGGTGGCTCATTGCCGGGCCTGAACCTTCCATGACCGCGCGCAATACGCGCGTTTAACGTACGTTCAGATGGCTCGGAGGAAGTTGCCAAGATCGTCCCTCCAGCCCCGCGTGTCGCGATGATTGTAATCCGCTCGAACGCAAAAGACCAGTGGAGTGTACGAGCGACTGTTTAGCGGGCTCACTTGCGAGCCGTTGACCGCGCTTTTTTTCGCGAAACCTGCACCGACTCCTACAGCCTGCATGTTGGGAAGCGAATGGCAGCGCGCAACGGCTCGCAAGCGAGCCCGCTAAACTTGTCCAAACGCGATGCTCGTCGGCCAAATGATTCGCAGCAGGGAATCTTCCACCCCAAAAAAGAGCAGCCGCGAACCGTATCGCGTCCCCTTCCCTTAAGAAGGTCAAGCGATACGATCCGCGGTCACTCGCTTCCCCAAAGTTGGCCGGAACCCCAATAAGTCGAGAGCCCTCAAGCTTCTACTTTTCTCTCTGCTTAAACCACTCACTCCCGCAGGCAGAAGGGTTGTGATCGGATGCCCCGGCTCAACTGAATAAGCGACGGGCATCCAATAAAAGCGACAAATGAATTTAGAAAAATGATGGCCGATGCAGCGCCCAGGCGGGATTTACCAATCCAATCCCATGTCTACCAAGCGTTTACAGATAAGCTGCAAATCCCAGACGGTCGTGGAATGATCGATATTTCCGATGGCAACGCTGGTGCCATCGCCGGCGATGGCCAGGGAACCTACCTCGTGCATTTGCGGGTCTTCCAGCGTTGCCAGCTCTTTACCGGTGACGGGATCAACCAGTTGCACCGCGTCTTCGATGCCCATGATGGCGGCCATGGTTTTCCCATCGCGCGTGAAGGCAATCAACGCCGGATGATGCGTGCGGCGGCGGTGAATCAAATGATCGAGCCGCCACGTTCCAACTTCCCAGAATCGATAAGCGCCGGCGTCCCCGCCGACGAACCATCGGCCATCGGGGCTGAAGGCAACGCCCTCCATGTCGATGTCGAAGCTGCTGGGCCCAAATTCGGCAACCTTTTGGCGCTTCGCCAAATCCCACACGCGAAACGACCCGGTTCGGCGAGCGCTGGTGGCGGCCCATTTGCCATCCGGACTCACAGCGACCGATCGAATATTTCCAAGATGTTCACCCAGTGGCGTGATGTGTGTTGGATCGCGAAGGTCGATCAGGTTGATTTTGCCATCGCCGGCATCGTAAACCATCGTGTGTCCATCGGCTCCCAGCGCGGCAAGCCCATCGGCCGGCGCGACATTCACAGGCGCGCCAATGTTAGTGCTGTCGATCGTCTGAGTGCCTGCAGGTAATGTCCATTGCAGCAACTTCCCCGCGCCAGCAGCAAAGAGCTCTTTTCCATCGCGACTGAAGAAGACGCCGACATAACTGTCGGCATGAATGACCATGTGCGCAAGCTCACGATCGGTCGCCAGATTCCAGATGCGAATGCCTCCGCGGCTGGCGCTGGCAAGCAGCCGGCCGTCGGGACTGATCGCCGAGCTCCATCCACGATCATCTGCCAGCGGCCCTGAAAACAGCCGGCATTCCTGGCATTGCTGGAGCCTCCATAACTGGGAAAGCGATCCGGTACAAAGTCCAATGTATTGATCGTCCGGGCTGATCTGCACGGCATATCCCGGGGCCGAAGTCATCAGAAGCTGCTTACCCGAAAGCGGGTCCCACAGGCGGGCCGTGTAGTCCCAGCTCGTGCTCAGCAGAAGACGATCCGAATGCAGAAACTCCACGCGCAGCACTGCCGACAGATGCCCGTCAATCGAGGATTGCATTTGTCCATCCAGCGCATCCCAGACATAGACATTACGATCCCGGCACGCCCCTGCCAGCAGCCTTCCATCGGAGTTCCACGACAGCCGCTCAATATCGCCCGGCGATTCGAAGTCGATCAGGCGGGAAAAATCATCGGTTGAAAAAATGACGATTTTTCGCCGTTGAAGGGAAACGGCAATGCGTTTTCCCTGATGATCGATGCGAATGCGGTCGGCTCGGGCTTCCAGGGGGACGCTTTGCACCTTCTTTCCGGAGGACAGCTCGTAGAGCTCCAGCAGATCCGGTGACGCCGAAATTGCAATCAGCCTGCTGTCCGGCGAAAAATCCACCGCCTGCAAGGGCGCAATGGGAACCGGCGTCGAGAAAACAATTCGACGTTGAACCAGATCCCATACCACAAATGATTTGGCCCGCGCGGCAGCCAGATACCGATCGTTTGGACTGAAGGCCACAAACCAGTCCAGCGGAGCGCCGTCACCCGGCAGGGAAAAAAGCTCGGCATCGGAGCGCGTGTCGTAAACGTGAATGGTGCCGACTTGATCTCCCCTGGCATATCGATCCAGCTTGTTGGAAAAAGCCATCTGCTCGTAGCCTTCCGGCTGCCCTTCCCAACTCCGCACCAGTTGCAGGTCCGGCACCGACATGCAGGCGATGGCCTCATTGCGAACGGCAAGGTTGGGCCGAATATGCGCAGCCTTTTGCAGGGCCGCCAATCCGCTGAAGCGCTGGCCCGGCCGTCCGCTGAACCGGCTCAGGCGCGCTTCGGCCAAGTAAGACGCCCACAGCCTTTCGACTGCGTCTGCGCGCATGATTTCTTTTGAATGCTCCGCGATTCGAGCGCGCACCAGGGCAAAGCTTGCGACGGCAAGCCCCGCCGCCAGCGAAATCATCACCGAGGCAACGGCCACCAGCGCCACCCGGTGTCGGAAGGCCAGCTTTCGCAACCGATAGCCCGCGCCGGGCGGTCCCGCGTGAACCGGCTCGTGCTTCAGGAACCGCCTTACGTCGGCAGCAAGATCGCCGGCCGTGTCATAGCGGCGTGCGGGATCTTTTTCGATCGCCTTCATGACGATCCAGTCGAGGTCCCCGCGCAGCGATCGGCGAAGTCGCGAAAGCTCAATGCCCTGCAACGCCGCGCTGGCCTGGGCGGCGGCATCGCGCGAAGCCAGCCGCGTGCTGGGGCGCGGCGGCTCGACTTCGCGCACCAGCCGGCGGATTTCGTCGTAGCCGGCCGGCTTGAACCGCTCCGGATCGAATGGCGGAACGCCCGTCAAGAGCTGGTAAAGCAGCACGCCCAGCGAATAAATGTCGCTCCGCGTGTCGATGTCCTGGCTTGCGCCGGCCTGCTCGGGACTCATGTATTGCGGCGTTCCGATCAACTGCGGCTGCTCGGTCATCGGCATCCGCCCATGCGGCAAGCTGCTGGCTTTGGCGATGCCAAAGTCGATGACCTTCGGCGAGGCTACACCGTCTTCGAATGTGACCAGGATGTTGCTGGGCTTCAGATCGCGATGAATGATGCCCTTCTGATGCGCATGCTGAATGGCCCGGCAGACAGGAATGAAAAGCTCCAGCCGCTGCCGCGTGTTGAGGTGTTGACGATCGCAGTGGTCGGTGATCGGCAGCCCGCGCACCAGTTCCATCACAAAGTATGGCCGACCGCTGGCGGTCGCGCCGCCGTCGAAGACGCGCGCGATATTCGGATGTTCCATCATCGCCAGCGCTTGCCGCTCGGCTTCGAAGCGCGCCACGACTTGCCGGGTGTCCATCCCCGCCTTGATGATCTTCAGCGCCACCTGCCGCTGGACCGGTTGTTCCTGCTCGGCCAGGAAAACGACGCCAAAGCCCCCTTCGCCGATCATTTCAACCAGCTTGTAGGGCCCGATGCAGGTTCCGATTTCCGCCAGTGCCGCGGGCTGGGATGAGGAGGAGCCATCAGCGGTGTCTTCTTCACTAATCGTGGGCGATTCGAGGAAATTCCCCGCCAGGTCATGGGCATTGAGAAGTTCCATGACGCGGGCGCGCAGGCTAGTCGATCCTTCACACTCGCGATCGAGCAGCGACTCATGATCGGACCGGTCGGCCTCGATCAGCTTGCAGAAGATATCGCGCACGCGCGTCGAATCCCGCAATTGCATGGGAAACCCTTGACTCTCCCCAAATCAGCCCTCGGTCTCGTTCAGCGCATCATACAGCCATGCCCGCGCATAAGCCCATTCGCGGTTGACCGTCCGCGTCGAGATGGCAAGTGTCTTGGCAGTTTCCTCGACGCTCAGCCCCGCAAAAAACCGCAGGCGAACCACCGCCGCGGTATCGGGCGATTCCGTCGCGAGATTGGACAGCGCCTCGTCGAATGCCAGGATCTCGCGCGGCTCCTCTGCCGCGGCAAGATCGAGGACGTTGATCGGCATCCGCTTGCTCTTGCCGCCGCGCTTTAAGCGGCCGCGCGACCGCGCGTGCTCAACGAGGATCCGGTGCATCGCCTCGGCCGCGACATGAAAGAACTGCGCCCGTGCCGAGATATGCAACGGCGATGTGCCCATCAGCCGGAGGTAGCACTCATTCACCAGCGCCGTCGCCTGGAGCGTGTGATCCGGCCGCTCCATCGACATGCGCTGGCGCGCGATGTCCTTGAGCGTGTTGTAGACCAGCGGCAGCACCTCGCTGGCCGCCTCCGAGCTCCCCGCCGCCGCCTCGGAAAGCAGCCGGGTCATTTGATCGCATTGCGGACTTTCCATACTTCCCGATTGAATACCCTTCGCAAGTTATTTTACTTGTGGTGGAATTGAGGGGCAATGCGAGGGGAAGACTGTGGATTCCGCGAAAATGTTGTGCGGAATGTTTAGTCGTTGAGGTGACAGCTGACTTTATTCCCGCCCCCGGTACTCCGGGGGAGGGCTAGGGAGGGGGTTTTTCGGTCAGCTCGCGATATATCGTTCGCTGAACCGCATCCGGATATTTCAGAATCTCATAATCAGTGAAGCGGATGATCCTGATCCCGGCGACGCGCAGCGCTTCGGTACGCCGCTGATCGTAGATTTGCGCCTCGGAATCGTAGTGCTGCCCACCATCCGCCTCCACGCCCAGACCCGCGGATAGACAGCAGAAGTCGACAATATAGCCCGCGATGGGCACCTGCCTCCGGAAGTGATAACCATCGAGCTTGCCGCGACGAAGTAGAGACCAGAGCTTTCGCTCTGCGTCGGTTGGCGCTTTGCGCATATGGCGCGCGAATGCGCGCAGGCGTCGAGTGGGGTCGCGCATGCCGGGCATGAGAGGCGATGGTGCGGGAGATGCAGCGCCTCTGTCAATCTCGAACCCCCTCCCCAGCCCTCCCCCGGAGTACCGGAGGAGGGAGAAAAAGGGAGGCGCCGGTGCTACTTTCCCGACTCGGTTTGCTGGTCCAGCAGGCCCCGACTCTTCAACCAATCGGCACAGCGTTGCGGCCATTCGCTGACGGGATGATCGCTGGGTCGCAGACCATATCCATGTCCACCGGTCGTGTAGGCATGCAGCTCGGCGGGCACTTTCGCCTGCCTGAGAGCCATGAACATGTTGACGCTGCATTCCACCTTTACCGGATCATCCTCGGTCTGCACCAGAAATGTTGGCGGCGTTTGTGCGGTCACGCGGATCTCGGGAGCGAGCCCCTTATTATCCTCTCCAGTCAAATATGCGGGGTAAATCAGCACGGCAAAATCGGGCCGGCAGCTTACCTGATCGACCGCGTCGATGGTCTCGTACGCCCGCTTGTCGAAATTGGTTGACGCGGCAGCGGCGAGATGCCCGCCGGCGGAAAAGCCGAGCATACCAATGCGATGGGGATCGAGATTCCACTCCTGGGCGTGCGAGCGCACGAGGCTCAGCGCACGCTGCGCATCCTGAAGCGGCGGCACATATCGCGGCTCATCGGGACGCTTGGGCACGCGATACTTCAGGATGATTCCATTGACTCCAATGGAATTGAGCCATTTGGCGATTTCTTCTCCCTCCAGGTCCCAGGCGAGAATGCTGTAACCTCCGCCGGGGCAGATGACGATCGATGCGCCGGTGTTGTGATCCTTGGGCGCGGGATAGAAGGAAATCGTCGGCTTGGTGACGTTCGTGATGCGCTCGACCGGCTTTTCCCCGGGCTTCATCGGCTGGATCATTTCCGCGCCGATGTTCCCCTTCTCGCCTGGAGCGGTGCCGGGCCAGATGTCCATCACGAGCTTGGGTTTGAGATTCAACGGTGCATCCCAATTGCGCGCCAGCGGCCAGGTCGGGTAAGGCAGCCGATCGAATTGCGTCATGACCGACTTACCCAGAAGCACGTGATCGGCAAAGTCAAGCAGCGCCGCAAAGTCTTCTTCATTCTGATCGTGCTTGCCGTGGCGATAGTGAATGCCGATCTTGTTGCCCGCGCCAAGGAACTCGAAAACCTCGCGTGCGGCTAAATAAGTCTGCTCGGTGCCGGGCGGATTGGCCCACAGATCATCCACCGAATCGGTTGTCAGCAGCGCCCGCGGCGCGACAAGCGCTCGCAGCTCGTGCTGATCGATCGGCAGCCGATCGACGTGGCCAATGAACTGATGAAAATCGGATTTGAACCAATAGGGAAAATTCTTGAGGATCGCGGCGATGTCTTCGCTTTTTGGCGCCTGGTCGCGATAGCAACCGGCTCCGCCACACCCTGAGCCGTTGGGGACGGTCAGCGCGACGCGCGTGTCCAGCGCCCCGGCGAGCAGCGCCGCTTTTCCGCCGCGCGAATGGCCGGTGTTAATCAGTTTGCTGGCATCCACATCGTCGCGCGTCAGCAGGTAGTCATTGACGCGCCCAAATCCCCAAGCCCATGCCGCTATCGTGCCCCAGTCGGCATCGGGATAAAGCGGCCGGACGCCGCCGGGCGCGTTGTTTTTGTCGGGGGCAAAATCGGTGCGGTCAAACTCGGCGAGCATGTAGCCGCGACGAATGACTTCCGAGACGATGTCTTCTTTCACGCGCCCCCAGCACAGGTCGCCTTTCACGATCACCGGATGTGGCCTGCTGGTTTTTGGAATCGTCAAGACCAGATGCACCGCGATCTGCCCCTCCGGTCCGACATGCAGCAGCATCTGCTTTTCGGTCGCGCCGCTATCGAGCGTCTTGGAGCCGGTTTCTTCGGCCTTTACTGCGCACGGCGCGGGAGGATTTCCATATTCGTACGCGAGGGCCAGATCCTGTAAGTGACGCCGCTGGCTGGGCCATTGATCGGGCGAAGTGATGCGCTGGCCATCGGGTAGCAGAAACGGATCAGGTAGCGATTTAATTCGCGGCAACTGATCCAAAGGCTTTTCACTTTCAGCAGCCATCGCAGGTTTGATTGCTGACACCATCGCCAGCAATACGCCAATCCAGATCCAACACATGTGACGATTGGGGATAGATGGGGTCATGAGCGAGTAGAGTAACGAAGTCTGTGGCCCAGTCCACCGTGAAGCTTTCGAGGGTTCGCGTTTTTTCCGTTCGTTTTGCGCCAAGAACGCCAAGAGCGCCAAGAGAATCTTTATCTTCTTCTTGGCGCTCTTGGCTCCCTTGGCGTTCTTGGCGCGATCTGCGACGTGGCAGCAGACGCGCCTACACGCTCGTCAAACCTTCGCGTATCGCGTATTTGGTCAGCTCCGCGACACTTTCGACGTGCAGTTTTTCCATCAGGTTTCGACGATGGGTTTCGGCGGTCTTGACGCTGACGCGAAGCTCGGCGGCAACCTCTTTGGTGGCGCGCCCTTCGGAAATGAGCTGAAGCACTTCGCGCTCGCGCAGCGAAAGCATGCCGAAGACTGAGCCGGGTTCGCGGCCGTTGCCTTTGAGATAGTCGGCAAGAATCCCATCAGCGAGCGACGGGCTGAGATAGATTTCACCGGCCATGACGGTGCGGATCGCGGTGGCAAGTTCCTCAAAGGCCGATTGCTTGAAGACGTAGCCGGTTGCGCCCGCGCGCAGCATTTCGGTGGCGCTGCGCGAATCGGAATTTGCGGAGAGGCCGATGACTTTAGTCTTGGGCGATTCGCCGAGAATCTGCCGGGTTGCATCAATGCCATTGAGGTTGGGCATGCGCAGGTCCATGACGATGACGTCGGGCTGCAGTTGGCCGGCCATCTGCACCGCAACGCGCCCATCGTCAGCCTCGCCAACCACTTCAAAAGTGTCTTCCGTTTCGAGCAGTGCAACCAATCCTTTTCGAACCATTCGATGATCGTCTGCGAGCAGAATTCTTACGGGCATGATCGGGTATCCTTAATGATGGTCAGGGAAATGGCGAGCCGCCTCTTTCCTTTTGGCGCATTCTAGTGAGGTTGCTTTCACCTGAGAATGCAAAAATGGCGAATCTTGCGCAACATTCAACTAACGATGAGCTTCCTTCGTTAGGTGAAGAAGTGCCTTGCGCGAGAGTGTGCGCAGCACCCGGAAAGTGGAAAATCACTTGGCATGTGCGTGCGGGGCGCTGCGAGACTCTTTTGTTCCACGGGGAAAAGTGACCGAACTTCTTGCTGTGGCCTAAGTGGATTGGCGGCGTGATTTTAGGTCATGGGAAATGTAAAATAACTTGACAAAAGTGCGGGGCGCGGATGGACGTTTTATCAAAAAATTGCTTAATGTGTAGCCTCTTGTGCGGCCTCGATTTACCGCAAAAAGAGGGGTGATTTTGGGGGGCAAAAACGGTCAAAAAGCGCCCCGTTTTGTTCCATTTTGTTCCATGTACGGTCACGTACTATCGTATCTGGTTTGCGATGCTCAACTTGCGACGGGCAGTGAATCCGCGCTCGGCGGGGCGCTTTGCTCACCGCGCGCCCCGTTTGTCCCATCTCTCTGGCTGAAACTGTTCACGCGCGCTCGTTGTTTTTGACCGCCTGGCGTTCATTGAGCGCGGTCAAAACGGAGGGCGCGAAGGCGGATTGGCTGAGGCGGCCGGGGAGCTGGGCCTGACCGATTCCGCCGGGGCCGGGAAGAAGGCGATTGAGCA
>JANWHF010000189.1 GCA_025450555.1 Tepidisphaeraceae bacterium
GCGAGGATTGTGGTGTGGTTGGCGTTGGCGGCGATCGCGGTGACCTTTGCCGTACAGCGAAACCCGACGATCTATGGGAAGCCGATGCAGACCGTCGGATATACCTTTTTTGCATTGATGTTCGGCGCGCAGCTGGTGCTGTCGGTATCAGCAAAACCTGGAAGCGCCTTGTTTCGCGTCACTAACCTGAAGCTGCTGCGATTTTTCGGGCGATACAGCTATGCCGCGTATCTCTTGCAGCCGATGGTCGTGGTCTTCATGCGGCGGTCGTTCATCCGGCCCGAGCGATTTCTCGCCATTGTTCATTCACATATTCCGGCGCAGTTCCTGTTTTATGCGATCGGATTCAGCGCGTCGATGGGTCTGGCGGTATTGAGCTGGCACCTGTGGGAGAAACATTTCCTGCGGCTCAAGGCGCTGTTCCCTTATGGCCGGGTTCCGGGCGACCGATCGGCAAAGTGATGGAGATCGATTTCATTCGGCCGCGATGTGCGATCCCTTCTCCGCAACCGATCGCTTCATGAGAAGCCCCAGGAAGACCAGCAGCGCCGCCCCCACCGCGCAGAGCCAGAAAATATCGAAATAGGACAGAAGCAGCGCCTGCTGCTGGCGGAGATTGTCGAGCATCTGCGTAGCCATCTGCGACGATGTGGCGCTATCACCGGTCTGTTGCAGGAAGAAATCATGCCCCTGTTGGAGAAAACTGTGAACCGTCGGGTTGAAGGGATCGAGCGTTTCGTTCAATCGCAGGGAATGAAACTGCGAGCGGCGTTCGAGGATGGTCTGGGCGAGCGATGTTCCGACGCTGCCGCCTTCATTGCGCAGAAGCGCCAGCAACCCCACCGCCGCCCCGCGCAGATGCGGCGGTATGTACAAGAATGCGGCGACGTTCAGCGGCGCGAAGATCATCGACAGCCCGATGATGATCACCACGCGCGGCCAGACGATCTGCCAGGGGCTGATGCTCAGATTCATCTGCGAAAGCCAGTAGTTTCCAATCGCGACCACGGCCAATCCGCTCATGATGAACCATCGTGCATCGAATTGCCGCCCTAGAAGAAACCCAACCACTAAAAGCACGCCGATGGCAAAGATGCCGGCGGGTGAAAGTACAAATCCAGAAGTCGTGGCGTCGTATCCAAATAGCGATTGCAGCATCCCTGGCAGCATGGTCGTATTGGCATAGAGAACCGCAAAGGCAAAGAAGATGATGATGCAACAGGCGCGGAAGCTGCGCTCTTTCAAAACGCGGAAATTCACAATCGGCGCATTAGTGAAACGCAATTCACGTACGATCAAACCGACGAGACCGATCACAAACAGGAGCGTCAATGTCTGCACCCGCCAGAAGGGATCGCCAAACCAATCCCATTCCTGCCCCTTGCTCAGCAGCACCTCCCAGCAGACCATCGTCAGACAGAGCAGAGACAGCCCCAAGGTATCAAAATGCAGCGGCCGGCCACGGAGCTTGGCCCGCTCTTCCTGAAGGTATGGCGGATCGCTCACCAGGATATAGCAAGCCCCCAGCGCCACCAGCCCGGCGGGAATATTGAGATAGAAGATCCAGCGCCACTCGTAGTTGTCGGTGATCCAGCCGCCCAGCGTCGGCCCAACGACCGGAGCAATGAGCGCCGCGACACTGAAAAGCGTCATCGCGGCCCCCTGCTTTTCGCGAGGAAATGCGTCCAGCAGGATCGCCTGACTCGAAGGCTGCAAGCCGCCACCCGCCAGCCCCTGCATTACGCGAAAGAGAATCAGTTGCTCGAGACTTCCCGCCATTCCACAGAGGGCGGAGCTGACGGTGAACATGGCAATCGACAGCAGAAAGTAGTTTCGTCGTCCTAGGTGCGACGCGAGCCAGCCCGAAATGGGAAGAATAACGGCATTGGCCGCCAGATAGCTGGTGATGACCCATTCGCTGTCGGTTGCGGCGGCGCTCAATCCTCCTGCGATGTAGCGCAACGCGACGTTGGCGATGGTCGTGTCCAGCACCTCCATGAAGGTCGGCACGACCACCGCAATCGCCACCAGCCAGGGACTGAAAGTCCTTCGCTGCGGCGCGGCATAGGACAATGGCGCGGCAAGAGATGTCATGGCAAAGTTGTCGGCGCGAAGATGGCGGGTAACGTTGTAGCCGGTTCGGTGGTCAGTGGCTCAGGCGGAGCCGGTTGCGTGGTGGCCACTGGAATCGGTACGAATGGCTGTAAGACCTTGCCGGCGTCCGGGCCGGTCGGCGGCTCCTTCACGTAGACATAGGGCGTGACCGAAAGGCCGATGAACAGCGGGACCTTTTCTGGATCGTAGTTATCCAGATCGATGCGAACGGGGAGTCGCTGGACCACTTTGACGAAATTGCCGGTGGCATTTTGTGCGGGTAGCAGCGCGAGCGTAGAGCCAGTGCCCATGGTGAATCCGGAGATGTGCCCCTCAAAGGTATGCCTGCTGCCGTACGCGTCCACATCCAGATCGACGCGCTGGCCGATGCGCAAGGACGACAATTGCGTTTCCTTGAAATTGGCATCCACCCAGATTTCACGGAGCGAGCGAATAGCCATCAGGGCCTGGCCGGCAATTACGTTGTTTCCTGGGTTGACGTTGCGCCGCGTGACGACGCCGTCGATTTCCGCGACGACATCGCAATATTTAAGGTCCAACGCCGCGGCAGCCAAATCTTCCTGCGCCTGGGCGAGCTTCGCCTGCGCCTGTTTGACGGCGGGCGATTGAGCCAGAAGTGTGGCATAGATGCGATCGATATTGCCTTCAGGATCGCGCTTGTAGAACTCGTCGAGCATCTGCCGAGGCGTGCGATCGAAAGTGAAATCGACGCCCAGTTCCGCGGCGCTTTCCAGGAGCTGGAATTGTGCGGTACGAACCGAAGAGACAGTTTGATCCAGATCCGCGGGAACCTGGCCCAGATCCGTGCCATTAGGTGGCTGCGCGGGTAATCCCAGCGAAACGCGCGTCTGGTAGACCCCCTGCAATGCCTCTTTCACCTGCGCCTGAGCCACCGCAAGCACCTGCTGGCGACGATCCAGCTCCTCCGGCGCGATAGCGCCGGTGTTTTGCAGCGTCTTGGCGCGATCGAGATCAGACTGCGCTCGCTTTTCGACTGCTTTGGCCGATTCGAGGGCAGCAACGTTCGTCTTCAGCGACTCGATCTGGTTATCCACGTCTTCGATTGCATGCTGCAGCTTCCAGCGCTGGCTGCGGGCCTGGGCCTCGGTGCTGCGAACACCGGCTGCCGCAGCGACAAGGTTGGCTTGCGCCGTTTCAACCGCCGCCCGCTTTTGATTGACGGCGATTTGATATGGCTCCTTGTCGAGCTGGACGAGCAGATCCCCCTTCTTCACGCGATTGTTGTCTTCCACGTATACGTGCGTGACCTGGCCCGGCACCCGCGCGGCCACGGAAGTCACATGACCATTCACATAAGCATCGTCGGTCGAAACGGTGACCAGTGCCCGGTGGGCCCAGGGGATGACGAAAATGCAGCCGACAACCAGAAGCACCAGGATGATGCCCCACACGATCCACCGCCGCGAGCGGCGCGGTGCATGCTCAGGGGGGGAAGATCGCACTGGCCCTTGTGATGTTTGGACGACGCCTGCGACCGGCGCAGAGTGTCCGTCGCCTGACCCCGGTGGCTTCGCAGATGACTCTTCGGCCATTCCAGCTCCTCACTTCCCTTTGCGGCTCGATTACGCCGATCGTAGTCAAGCAATCTTCAGTTTTCGATTCTTGCTCTCCAGCGAGCCCGCGGCCGTTGCCATCACACATTCATGCGGCCCACACCGAACATTCATGCGTTTCGGCAATAGTATGAGGTAAGGAAATCAGATCACATTCACGACTTTATAAGGAAAACCGGGCATGCGATTGTCTAGACGCGGGATCGTATTGTTTGCGGGTTTGCTCTGTCTTTCCGCGATCGCGGCCAAGCCGGCCGGGCAGGATCGTCCGGAGGTGAATCTGCTGGCGGTGGGCGACACTGCCGGGGATACGCCGGAGCGCGCCGCGGTGACCGCGGCTCTGACCCGCTACGTCTCTGACTCCGGCGAACACTTCAACGCGGCCGTCATGCTCGGCGATAATCTCACAATGACGCTGCACGGGCCGGGCGATCCGGTTTTCACTCGGCTTTTCGAGAAGGCCTATGACCCGGTGAAACTCAATTTCCCCTTCTACATGGCCTTCGGCAATCACGATTATGAGCGCGGCAAAGGCCCGATCGAACTGGCCTATGCGGCGCAGCATCCAATATCTCGATGGAAGATGCCATCAAGTTATTATCGCGTCGATCTTCCGGCCGAGCATCCGATGGTGACGCTCCTCGTGCTGGACAGCGATCGTCAGGCATTAGATGACGCGCAATGGCAGGCAGAAATTGACTGGCTGCAGAAGGAGCTGGATAAGCCGCACGCTGCCTGGCTGGTCTGCTGTGGGCATCACCCGTTTTTCAGCAACGGCGCGCATGGCGACAATGGGGTCCTCCAGACGCAATGGGGGCCGATCTTCAGAAGCCATCACGTCGATTTCTACATCTCGGGCCACGATCACACGATGCAGCACCTGGAAATCCCCAGATGGCCGATCAGCTTTGTCGTCAGCGGCGGCGGCGGTGGGGGCCGCCGGCAGATGCTCCGAGACAATCGCGGGCCCTTCTCAAGATCAACTCTGGGCTTCGCGCATTTTGAATTTCGCCAGAACATCGCCACGGTGAAGCTTTTGGACGGCCAGGGGCAGTTGATGCATGAATTTACGCGCACGCACGATGGGCAAGTTCAAGTGATCGAAAACACGCCCAGCGACAAAGCCACTACGCATCCGCTTCGCACGATCGTTGGATTACCGGATTGGGGACCCAAGCCTGCAACGCGACCGACCGTCAGCAAATGAGTTTGCGAAGTTTACAGCTTCAACTCGCCCTTCGTTTGAACGTTTCAATCGGCCGATGACATGAGCGATTGGATTGCCTGAAAGAGCCTTTCAAGCTCGACCGGCTTTGGCAGAAATTTGATTCCTTCTGATTCAACGGCATTGCCGTCTTCAATCAATCCGCTCACGAGCACGCCCTTGATGCCGTAGGCTTTCTGAAATTCGTTCATCAGCACGATGCCATCGCCATCAGGAAGTCGAATATCGCTGACCATGAGGTCGAATTTCTGCTTTGCAGCTTCAAGACGTGCCTCGGCAGCCGAATGGGCGCGCGCGACGCTGTAGCCGCGTTTGACCAGAAAGAACACGGTAAGCTCCACCGTATCCAGGTGGTCGTCCACCACAAGGATGCGGGGCAGCTTCTGACTGGAATTCATGGATCGGTCCAGACGCGTAGAACCCTTCAAGCCATGACGATGATAGATAATTGTATCGAAGAGTCGAACCCCTTCTGTAAATTCTTAGAGCCGGCTTGAAGATTTATTTGCATCCGGAGCGGGCTTTATCTATAGTAACTTCCTGTCGGCGGTCCTCCCCGCGGAAAGTTCCCCCCCTCTTTCTGCACCCGCCGACTTTTTTATTGCGCGACGGGTCGCGAATCTGAATTTCCTTTGCCGCCCGCCTCTCGATTCAGGTAAGACTCCGGCCGCTGCCGCATCTGATCGACACCGATCCTTCCCTTGGTGCCAGACTTCGTGTAACCCTTTTTGGACTGGTTTCGCTGCGCTCTCCACCAGCTAGAGATGTAGTCGATTCGGCATTAGTCGCAGTGTGTGGTGCACTCCAGCTTTGGCTGATCTGGAGAATACTCAAACGATTGGACCAGGCGACGATCGTCGGGAGTTTCTCAAAGAGCAAGCGAGCGGCGGAGCACCTCCGCCATAACCTATTGCATCTACTGAAAGATGTAACCATCTCATTTTCGCGAAGATTTTTTGAAACAAATACCTGGCTTGACCGTATCATATGTTAGGGTACAGTATGGATCGTAGTAATATGATTGAATGGCGAGGAATAGGCATGTGCGATGAACTGGGGGCATCAGAGCGGCAAGATGCTCATGGACATATTAACCTGAATGCATATGAAACATCGCTGCATAATAGATGTGAGACAGCAGGAGTGGCGGTTTCAGCCGCCTGCCTTCGCGCGGTGTGTGCGGGAGCATGCCGGGTCCGTCAAACTGTCGGAGCGGACGCTGAAAAATCGAAAAAGTGATGCAATATGACACTGCCGTTCGGCCCGCCTGTTGCGGATTGATGGGAGGCGGTTAGGGAAGCGGGTTTTGACCATGAGCGGGGTTGGGACGGTGGATCGGGACAGTTGGCAGAGTGGTGACGGGTTGCCGTAGC
>JANWHF010000190.1 GCA_025450555.1 Tepidisphaeraceae bacterium
CCTTAAGGACTCCCGTCTCCGGTCCTATATCATAATCGAACTGAGCCAACTAACAACCCTACAAATGAATTTGAGCTGACTGGGGGCCTCTCCAGCACGGCTTCACTGGTTGTGTAGCTGCTCAATCTACCAAGTTTATCGTTTAACCTGGGCAAACTCAGTCGAATTTTGTTAGCTTCGGGTCAGATTTGATTAATCGGACGCTTTTGATGTGCCAATAGCTGTTGGCAATTGTCGCTTCATCCTCGGCCCCTCAAGGGTTAAGATGACCTCCTCACCCTACTCGCCTTGCGGAGGAAAAATCATGGCTACTTCGCGTCGGGCATTTCTCGAACGTACCGCTCTGGGCGGACTGGCAATTGGCGGCCTTGGACTTTTGGATCGCCTTTGTCCGGTCTCCGCTGCCGAGGCAAAGATCGATCCCGCCCTGGTTCGACTTGGCGACGACATTGAGCCGACCGTTCGTCTGCTCGAGCAGACGCCACGCGAAAAGCTGCTGGAGGAAGTGGCTCATCGAATCAACCAGGGCCTCAGCTATGGCCAGCTTCTGACCGCCCTGCTGTTGGCGGCGGTGCGAAATGTTCAGCCGCGCCCGGCGGTCGGGTTCAAATTCCACGCGGTGCTGGTGATCAACTCCGCTCATCTTGCGAGCCTCGCATCGCCCGACAACGACCGTTGGCTTCCAATCTTCTGGGCGCTGGATCGGTTCAAGGCCTCGCAAGCCGAAACGCAAAGCACCACTGGCTGGCGCATGGCGCCGGTGGATGAATCGAAAGTTCCCGCGCCGGATAAAGCGCAAGCCGGTTTTTGTGCGGCGATGGATGCCTGGGACGAGCAGGCGGCGGATGCCGCTGCCTCTGCACTGGCGCGATCCTGCACGCGCGATCAATGCTTCGAACTGTTTGCCCGATACGGCTCGCGCGATTTCCGCGACATCGGTCACAAAGCCATCTTCGTCTCCAACAGCTTCCGCCTGCTCGATTGCATCGGCTGGCGTCATGCCGAAACAGTTCTGCGCTCGCTGGCTTATGCCTTGATGAAATATGACGGGCAGAATCCGTCCAAATCGGATCAACCCGCCGATCGTCCGGGCAGACAGAATGCGGAGTTGGCGCGCAAGATTCGCGCTGACTGGCTCGATGGAAAAAGGGATCGCGCAGCATCAGCAAGTCTGCTGAAGGTCTTCCGGCAAAATTCTCCGGAAGATGCCTGCTCTGCAGTTGCTGATGCCCTTGATCGCGGCGTCGCGCCCTCCTCTATTTCCGATGCGCTGCTGTGCGCGTCGGGTGAACTATTGATGCGCCAGCCGGGCATCGCGACGCTCCATTCGGTCACCTCGTCCAACGCGCTGCATTTTGCCTATCAATCGGCGATGGAGCCGGGGAATCGGCTAATGCTGCTGCTTCAGAACACCGCCTTCGTCTGTCTTTTTCGGCAGATGCTCAACCGCAATGCTCGTGAAGTGATCGTGGATGAATTTGAATCGACTCCTACTTCCGCTTCCGGGCCGGACGCAATTGGCGAGATCCTCGCTCAGATCACTCAGGATCGAATGGCTGCATCGCGCAAGACGCTGGCATATCTCGATGCCGGCGGCAATCCGCACGATCTGATGCATGCCGCCCGGCGGCTGGTCTTCATGAAGGGCAACGATGCGCACGACTACAAATTCAGCTCCGCGGTGATGGAGGATTTCTATACGATTTCGCCTACCTTGCGCAATCGCTATCTTGCCGCCAGTTGCTTCTATCTGCCCGGCTCAGGAGCCAGGGACAATCCGCTCATTCAGCGCATCCGCGCGGCGTTCGCGAATTGAGGTTCGTCATGTAGCACAGCCGCCCTCGGCTGTGGTTTTGGTTCCCGTTGGAAAACACAGCCGAGGGCGGCTGTGCTACACCAAGAGAAAAGCGCGACCTCGAATGCTTCCCGTCGTTCTGCACCACGGATTTGGCCTTGGTATCCTCCGACTGGCAGGGTTCAAATACTTCTGCGGCGGCATCGATCGCGCCATCGCCGACACTGGCCATCCGCTGATCCTCTCGCGCGTGCATCCCAGTGCCGGCATCATCACCCGCGCACGACAGCTCAAGGAAATCATCCTTCGCCAGCTCGAAATCCTGGGAAAGTCCAACGAGCAGATCATCATCATTGCCCACTCGATGGGCGGCCTCGACGCCCGCTACATGATCTCACGTCTCGGCATGGCCGATCGGGTGCGGGCGCTGCTCACCATCTCCGCGCCCCATCGAGGCAGCCCCTACGCCGACTGGTGCTTGCGAAATATTGGCTATCGTCTTGGCGGCCTGCGCCTGATGCGCCATCTTCATTTGGATGTGCAGGCGGTTTCAGATCTGACCACTGAAAGTTGCCGGCAGTTTAATGAGGAAATTGCGGATGATCCACGGGTGGAATATTTTTCGATCAGCGGCAGCCGGCCGTGGAACCGCGTGCCGCCCTTCGCGCTGCACTCTTATAAGGTGATTTACGATGCCGAGGGGGAAAACGATTGCCTGGTGTCGGTGAAAAGTTCGATCTGGGGCAAGCATCTGGGCATCTGGCCTGCCGACCATTTCCATCAGATCAACAAGCGGTATGTGCTGGAACTTGTCGAACCCACCGGTGACATCTGCCCCTATTACGTGCGACTGCTGGATCAGCTCAAGGAGAATGGGATCGCGTGAGACAACCGATCACGCGCGAATTGCACGAAGCGCATCGGCGCGATTGGAACGGATGGTAAACAATCGCTCCATGCAGCAGGTGCGGAAGACCTGGATCAGTCTGGGCGACAGCCCGCACAAGACCAACTCCCCTCCCGCATCCAAAACGCGCTGACGCAGGTTCACCATCAACCCCAGCGCCGCGCTTCCCGCATACGACAGGCGCGACAGGTCCAATACCCATCGTCCGCCCGCATTTCCGGCAACGACACCGAGCAGCGATTCGTTGAGCTGGTCGAATTCGTCGCTGTCCAGGGTGTGAGGCAACGCCAATTCCACCACGGTCGCCGTCTCCATCGCCGTCACTTGGAACAGGTCCTGCGACATGGTTCTCGTTTCGATTACGATTGCCGTTGAAGGTGCTGTTGCTATCACACCCGTATGATCGGCACCGATTGCGATGGCCTTAGAAAACGCACAGCACTAATGCAAAAAAATCTGATTTTACAGGGCGATTGTCAAACGCGCGGCTCACGAATCGTCACGATCTGTGAGTCGCGCCACCCAACTCGGGTCAGATAAACGACGGAACGGGAACACTGATGTGCGCCCGCCGCGCTGGGCGCTCTCCTCAAAACAACATCGGGCGCGCTGCAATGCCTGCGGCGCGCCCGATGTTCGATATCAAATGCCCACTTTCACGCGGGTTATCGAACCATTACTTCTCAAACAGCCCGGCCAGCACGCTCTGGGCGGCGGCAACGCCCGCTCCGAACTTCACCGGCTTGCCCAGCGCCTTGAGCGCATGCTCGGTGGCCGCCACAACAGACAGAGCGTCATAAGCGTCACTGTAGCCCATGTGATTGACGCGGAAGATCTGCCCTTCCATGCTGCCCTGCCCGCCGGCAATGTGGATGTTGTGCTTGTTCTTCAGGTGGCCGCGGAAATCTTTATCGGTCACACCGGCCGGGTAGCGCACGGCAGAGACGCTGTCGGCCGGCTGCTTGCTGAACAGCTCGAAGCCCAGAGCCGTGACGCCCTGTCGGAAGGCCTCTGCCGTCAGCCGGGTGCGCTTCCAGACGCCTTCGATGGTTTCCTGCTTGATCATCGCCAGGCTGACGCGCAGCGCGTCGATCAGCGTATTGGCCGGTGTGAAAGGCGTGTCGCCGTCGGCGATGCTCTTCTTGTATTTGGCCAGATCCAGGTAGAAGGTCTTGCGCGCCTTGTTGGCATCCACAGCCGCCCAGGCACGATCCGATAACGCGACGAAGCCCAGACCGGGCGGAAGCATCAATGCCTTTTGGCTGCCCGTTATCGCCACGTCCACGCCCCACTCGTCCATCTTGAAAGGCAGCGCGCCGATGCTGGTGATGCCATCAACAATGAGCATCGTGTCCGGCGAATTCTGCCGCAGCGCCTTGCTCACCGATTCCAGGTCGCAAACCGTGCCGGTGCTGGTTTCAGAATGAACTAGAATCAGCGCGTCATATTTCGTGCCTTTGACCTTCGCGGCAATCTGCTCGGCCGAGACATGCTGGCCATATTCGATCTTCAGCTCTTCGACTTCCGCGCCATACGTCTTGCTGACGCTGGCCCAGCGCTCGGCAAACTTTCCGTTGGAAACGTTAAGCACCTTCTTGCCCGGAGCGATCGTGTTGACGATGCCCGCCTCGGCGGCCGACGTCCCGGAGCCGGTGATGGTGTAGACGGTGGTCTTGGTCTGGTAGACGTGCTGGAGCATCGACTGCACTTCGTTGAACATCGCGCGAAATTCAGCCGTGCGGTGATGATGAACCGGCTTAGCCAGTTCCAGCAGCGTGGCCTCAGGAACACTGGTCGGGCCAGGTGTAAACAAGCGGTATTTCATGAGCATGGTAAAGCTTCCTTCCGTAAGAAATCCGTTTCGGATACTGAATTCCGCATGATAGGGAAGGCCGAATGAAATGAAAATCCCTTCGACGTGGATTTACGGGTTTGAGTTACATCGAAAGCTTGTTTTGGGGGCCCCCGCCTCATTTGCATTTCTCCCCCGCCTCCTGCATCTTTCCACGCAAGTTAGACGACCTTTTTGCAATCGGAGAGCGTTCGATGGCCAAGCAATGGCAATGTGCGGTGATTGGAACCAGCACCGTGGGGCATACCCACGTGAAGGTGCTGTCACAGATGGAGAATGCGAAGCTGGTGGCGGTGTGCGACCTGAACCCGGAAAAGGCCAAGGCGGCGCTGGAGCGGCATGGTGTCACGGGAGTGCCGATCTACAAGGACCAGAGCGAGATGCACGACAGGCATCAGCTTGATGTAGTCAACATTGCCACGCCGAGCGGCGTGCATATGCAATCTTCACTGATCGCTTTCGAGCACAACGTCAACGTGATTGTTGAGAAGCCGCTGGAAATCCGTATCGATCGCATCGACAAGATGATCGCATCGGCCAAGAAGCATAACGTGCGACTGGCCTACATTTCGCAGAACCGCTGGAACGAGGCCAATCGCGCGCTGCACGATGCTTCAGTCGAGGGACGCTTTGGCCGTGTGGCATATGCCGCCTGCTTTACGCCCTGGTATCGGCCGGATGAATATTATTCGCTGGGCGGCTGGCGCGGGACGTGGGCCTTCGACGGCGGCGGCGCGATCATGAATCAGTCGGTGCACGCCATCGATCTACTGCAATGGATCGGCGGGCCGATCAAGCGCGTCAGCGCCTATGCCGCGAGCCGGATCCATTCCAAGATTGAAGTGGAAG
>JANWHF010000191.1 GCA_025450555.1 Tepidisphaeraceae bacterium
CATTGGAGATCGGCGTCGTTCGCAGCCACGGATCGATCGTGACGGCTCGAATAATGCCCGGCTCGCTTTCCAGTACGCTGGCCCGCTCGACAATGTTTTGTAATTCGCGCACGTTGCCCGGCCAGGGATAACGCTGCAGCAATCGAAGGGCATCCGGTTCGATATGACGGAAGGCCGCGCTCTCGCGTCGCGCCACCTGATGCAGAAAATGCCGGCAGAGCTCCGGCACATCTTCGATGCGCTGCCGAAGCGGCGGCAACTCGATCGGCACCACGTTCAATCGATAGAACAAGTCTTCACGGAAATTGCCCGCGCGAACTTCCGCATCCAGATCGCGGTTGCTCGTCGCGATGACGCGCACATCCACCTGCTGGCTCATGCTGCTGCCGACGCGCTCGAAGGTGTTTTCCTGCAAGACGCGCAGCAGTTTGGCCTGAAGCGAAGCGGGAATCTCGCTGATTTCATCCAGCAGCAGCGTGCCGCCGTCGGCTAATTCAAATCGTCCGCGGCGCAGGCGATCGGCGCCGGTGAAGGAACCCTTCTCATGTCCGAACAGTTCCGATTCCAGCAGATTTTCCGAAAGCGCCGCACAGTTCACAGCCAGGAATGGCCGCTCGCGCCGGGCCGATGCGAAATGGATGGCGCGGGCCACCACTTCCTTACCGGTCCCGCTTTCGCCACGAATCAGGACCGTCGCACTGCTCTTGCCAACCAGTTCGATCTGCCGCTTCACGTGTGCCATCGCGGCGGAAGATCCCACGAGCGGCCTGGGGCCGGCCTGCTCGGCAATGGATCGCAACGCCTGGTTCTCTTTGATCAGTCGCGCATGTTCGAGAGTCCGGTCGACCAGCAGCTTGATTTCTTCCCCATCAAAGGGCTTTTGAATGTAGTCGTAAGCGCCAAGTTTCATCGCTTCGACGGCCGTCGCCACCGTGGCAAAAGCCGTCATCATCACCACCGGCAATTCGGGTCGAAGCTTCTTCACTTCCGCCAGCAGTTCGATGCCGGTCATTTTCGGCATCTTCAGATCGGTAATCAGCAGATCGAATTTGCCTGGCGCGCCTAATCGTGCGAGGGCGGCCGCGGCATCACCCGCCGCGATCACCTCATGCCCTTCGCGCGCCAGCGTTGCCGCCAGCGAGTCACGCATCATTTCCTGGTCGTCTACGATGAGAATTCTTGCCATGGTACTGATTGCGGGCAGTGCAGCCCGCGTTCCTTGCAAAAGGTCCGTTTCACAGGGGCAAAACGACTCGCGCCCCTACACGCGGATCTCAAACCTTGCTCCGCCTCCGCTCTGATTGGCCGCGATGATCGTCCCGTCGTGCGCCTCGATAATTCGCTGAACGATGGGCAATCCGAGTCCGGTTCCAGTCGCCTTGGTCGTAAAGAACGGATCGAACAGTCGATCCATCGCCTGCGGCGAAATGCCCGGCCCCGTGTCGCTGACCGAAATGAAAAACTGCCGGGCCGGTGGCTCGACCGGCGCGCCAAAGCGAACGGTCAGCGTGCCGCCGGTTTCCATTGCCTCGGCTGCATTCAGCAGCAGATTCAAAATCACTTGCCCGATCAGCAGCGCATCGGCATTGACCATCAGCTTCGGCGGGCCCTCCACATCCAAATGAATCTGCCGCCGGACAATCGCATCCGCGGCAAAATCGATCGACTGCGCAACCGTCTGCGACAGATCCATCGGCGCGACATTGAGTGAGATTTCCCGGGCGAATTGCAGCACCTGGCTGACCAATGCCTCCAGGCGCTTCACGCCACCCGAAATCTTTCGTACCACTTCCAGCGATGCCGGCCGATCGCTCACATCCTTGGCCAGCAGCGATGCATAAAGATTGATCCCGCCGAGCGGATTGCGAATTTCATGGGCCATGCTGGCGGCCATCTCACCGAGCGCCGCCAGTCGCGTTTTGCGTTCGAGCTGTCGATTCTTTTCGCTGATTTCCTCGCGAAGCGATTGCACCGTCTGCGTAAGCTGCTCGTGCGAGCGCTGCAATTTGTCGGTCACTTCGCTGTAGGCCAGGATGATTCGCCCCAGCTCCTCGATCCGCCGCGCATGCTCAGGCGCAGGCACCGGCAGCGGCATGTCGCTGCCCATCGGCTGCGGTTGGCGATCGAGTAAGGCGGTTTGCTGAATCATGTCTGCAAATCCATCCGCGACTGCGTTCCGCCGTAGGCGGCCTTCGCATAATTGCGATTCACCTGCCGCGCTGTCTTGGCCTGCTGAATCTGTCGGCCCAGATTCAATTTCCTCTGCTGCATCGCCAGCACGTCCTCTCGATCGGCATCGGTGATCCGCTTGAGCAACGCTCGCGTTTCGACCAGCAGCTCTTCAGCTTTCGCGCGCGATTCGTCGCTCAGCGAAGCCGAATATTCGCTCCATCGCTGCTTGGCCGGCGCGATGATTCGCTCCTGCTCGGCCAATTGCTCCATCACCGCCTGACGCTTTTGCAGCACCTCGATCAGCGCTTCGGTCGCGCTGTTTTGGATGTGCTGCCGCTGGATGCCGGCGAGCTTCGCCAGTTTCCGATAGCAGGCAACCTGCTGGGCCAGGGCCGCGATGATGGGGTCAGGCGTCATAAGTTTCAGCCGCCAGGCGATTTTTGTTTCCACATTCCCGATTCACTCGTCCACTTGAGCCAGTCGTCCCAATACTCCTTGGGCAATGAAAATCTCCCTTGCTCGAAAGCCTCCGGCGGCATCTTTCGCAGAAGCCACTTGGCTCGCTCGTTGGCCGTTTTCGCGTCTTCCATCCGCCCTAATGCGCAATATGAGTTGACAATCTGCACATATGCGGCCAGCGCCGCCGGATCATCCTGGTAGCGCATCGAAGCGTTGTCATAAAGCTTGATCGCTTCCTCGTACTGCCCCAGGTCATACAGGCAATCGGCGCGATAGAAGCTGGCAAGCTTGAAATACAGCTTGTCCAGATCCCCTGCCGGCGGCGTCTTCTGATAAATCTCGACGACATGATCGAACACCCGCTTGGCCTTGCTCAATCGATCGCGCCGCGCAGCCGCGGCTTCCGCCTGCTCGGCCGCAGTCCGCGCGGCATCATTTGGGTTGGCTGATGCAAGCTGCGCGGTTCCTCCGCCAGCCACTTGTCCGGGTGCGGACGTCTTGGTCTTGTCGATCGCGCTGGTGCTCAGCAATGCGGCGCTCTTGCGATAGCTGTCGGCCATCAGGAAATAGATCTGGCCCGACTGCGTATCGTTCGGATAGCGCTGCGTCATCTCCTCAAGACGCGCAACCGCTTCCTCATATCGCTTGGTTCGATAGTAAAGCTGCGACAACTCAAACAGCGCCTGGCGAAATTCCTCGGCCTCGGGCGTGAGAATCGGATTATTCTCCACCACATTCATCAGCACGTGCTCGGCCTTGGAATAATTTTCCGGCCCCTTTGCGATATAAGCCTGCGCCAACGGCACGCCCGATTTAGACGCGGCCAAGCTTTGCGGATATCGAAATTGATTTCGCTCGAACGCGCCGATCGCCTTGTCGAATTGCCCCGTCGCCTGGTAAGCGCGCCCCAATCGCAGCAGCGCTTCGGGCGCTAGCCCATCATCCGGGCGCTCCGCGGCAAACATTTCCAAAGCCGAAATGGCCTGCGTCATCGCCCCTGCTCGGTCATACAGATCGACGCCGTGCCAAAGCGCCTCGCCCTGCCCTTTGTCATCGGTGATCGTCAACTTCCGCGACAGCGCAACATAGGCTTCACCCGCATGCGTGCGCAAGGATCTCACCTGCTGCTCCGCTCGAAGCTTATCCGGCACGGTCGGCGCACTGGCGATCTGCTTTTCAACCTGGTCGGCCCGCCCTTCATACACCGCGCCAAGACGGGCATAAAAATCGGCCGGTGGATCCGGATTCAGACTCTGCTCATCGGCCAGCGCTTCCAGCGCGCCTTGCAGATTTCCGCGCACGACCAGCGCCCCCGCCGCCTGCCGAAGGCCTGCGATCACATCCTGCTTATAAATCGCCCGCGATGGCTTGGCTTGAATCTGATTGACCAGTTGATGCAGATCGAACAGCGCCGGCTCACTCTCGCCAACCTGCACCCGGCATTGCGCCCGCCCCAGCAGCGCCAGCGGAGCCGGCCGCGATTCGGGATGGCTGACCAGCACCTCCTGATAAAAGCTGATCGCTTCCCTGGGGTCCTGCTTTTCCTGGCGGATTTTGCCCAGCAGATAGGCCGCCTCCGCATCCAGCGGATGGCTCACCTTGAGCTGATCGCGCGCCACCCGCAGGAATCGCTCGGCTTGGGCCAAGTCTCCCAGCTTCCAGGCACAATAGCCCTGATGGTAATGCGCCACGCCCTGCGAAACCGGATCCGGATCGAGTCGCAGGGCCTGATCCAGAATCGCCCGCGCCTCGATCAATGATCCGCGATTGGCCAGAATCTGCGCCTTCTCACCCAGCGCCCAGGCCCGCTCGGCATCGGTGAGCCGTTTGTCGTTGAGATAATCTTCAATGGAAGCCGCGGCCGGCGCGGTGTCAGGCTGCTCGATCTGAAGATCGATCACCTTCCGCTGCAGCGCCAGCGCCCGCGTCGAATCGATCGCGATTGCCCGCCGATAGCTTTCCAGCGCTTCGGTCGGTTTGCCCAGCGCCTCATAACTTTCGCCCAGTCGGCGATACGTATCCGAAGTCGCGCGTGCGCCCTGCGCAAGTGCCAGCTCCGTCTGCTCGATGATCCGCTCGTGATTCGATTGCAGATTGAGATGATGCAGTTTTTGGCCGGATTCGATCGCGCCGGCCAGCAGCAGATGTACGCGCGATTCATTGTCCTGCGCGAGCTTGTTGGAATTGAGAATTCGGTTGAGCTCTTCGATGGCCGCCTCGGGGCGGTCGTGGTGCATGTACGCCTCGGCCTGATCGATGCGCTGGCCGATGGTCAAGCCCGGCTTGGGATCGATAAACAGATAAGCGGCATATGCGAACAAACCCAGCGATGCGACCAGAAGGGGAAGCTGCCAAAGGCGGGTAACTTCGACTTGTGCGCGGCGTGACGCCATGGCTTCCATGCCTTCCAATCACGCGAAACTTCACTGCTTCGCGATCGCCCCGCCGACGCTCCATCACCGGCAAAGCGAAACTCACCATC
>JANWHF010000192.1 GCA_025450555.1 Tepidisphaeraceae bacterium
CGTGCATCGATCGCCACCATCTGCGTCCAAAGCTGCGGATCGACGCCTGCTGGCGCTTCGCCGGGCGATGCAGCCGCAGGTTGCGTGGCGGGCGGGGCATCCGCCAATACCAGTTGCGTTGTGAAGATCGCGCAGAGAAGGGCCAACAGGAAGAGCAGATTCAAAGACATTGCGCGAATGTGTGAATTCAACATCATGAGGTCACGTCGTCGACGCTGGCCGATACAGCGCCAGATTTCCCTGCACGATGATCGAGTCACCGACCTTGGCCGCAACTTGAAATTGCTGCAGCTCCCCCATCGCCCGAAGCAGCTTCGATTCCAATTGAATATCAACAGGCGGCTTGGCCGGTTGCTGGAAGCGAAGGTCGAGCTGCGCCAGCATGCCGCCTTTGGCTCCCGTTTCCGGGCCGACCAATCCGGATAATTGGGCCAGCGCTTCGCCAACCAGGACGCCGGGAACAATCGGGTTGCCCGGGAAATGTCCGGCAAAAAAAGGCTCTGTACCAGTGAGTGACCAGACGGCAGTGCCCGATTCTCCCGGACGAACTTCGACAATCTTCGATAAAAATCGGAATGGCTCGCGATGCGGCAGCCGATTGAGCAGATCGGTCCACGACGGCGGCGCTGCGGCGGCTGCCGGTGCTGCGCTTCCGGCAGCGAGATTCGCATGCTCTTCCAGATAAGTCGCCAGCGTGGTTACGTTCTGAAACACTTCCTTGCCGACCGCTTCACTGGGGATCTTAATTCCAAACTGCTTTTCGATGCTGGTCATCAGGAGGAGAATATCCAGCGAATCCAGATCGATCTCGGAGCCAAAGAATGGCATATCGTCCGAAATGGCCATGTCCGGCCCGAGCTTCAAATCCCGGCGCAACAGTGTTTTGACTCGTTCTAACGTTTGCGGTCTTGGCGTGGGCATTGGGAATTATGCGAATCAAATGCGAAAAATGGTTACGTCGCGCGTCACAAGAGTGGCCGGAATTGTGAGGATTGTGCTGCTTTTATCAAGGGAGTCGATGTGATGAAGTTCTATTTATCGGACAATGGCGTCTGGCTGACCGAGGCGGTGCCGGCGGCATTCATTGACTTTCCAAAGTAAATAAGCGATTTCAATATCACAGGGATGCCAATCGTCAAGTCGAATGCACAGGGATGAGCAGGACCGCAAAACTATTCCAACGACTCGATGAACTCGAAGAGGAGTTCCGTCGCCGCGCCGGCGCGCAGCTCCGGCGACGCCTGCACGGCGGATTCTCCATGTTCCTTCTGCGCCTGCATCCGCAATCCTTCGATATCAGAATCCGCGGCAACGACGAAGACAACGAACTATTCTGGATGGAAAAGGAAATCGCCGCCCTGCGCGCCAAACTTCAACAGCCGATGGATCAATCGCCGGTCGGGCAGTTTCACAAGCTCTGCGCCGAGGTTGGGGCGGATCGACAAACCGGACTCGGACATGAGTTCAAGCTGATTGGCGAGCTGCTTGATAGCTGGGGCATCGAGTAATCGCGGTTTCAAAGAAGGTGCCGCCATTTGTCAAATCGTTTTTCGATCCGCTGCTTCAACTGGGCATGGCCCGGCGCAAATTCGTGTCCCGTGCGTGCTACCGCGAGAAACAGCTTGACCATATTCCGCCAGTCATTGAGATCGATGTGCTCGGGGGCGATCTTCTTCTTTGCCTTGTCCATGTTGTGATAGTTGCCCAGCGCGATGCAGATCGAGGCGGCGGTGAAGCCGTAGGCGTCGTAGACGGTGGCTTCGCAGGTGCCGCCGGGCATCAGGGCGCGCTGATAAGCGAAGGTGCGATCACGTTTGGCTAGTGCGACTGCGGCTTGCGAGATGAAATACGTCAGAGCAGAATTGAAAATGCTCGTTCGATCGCCGACACGAATGATGGCCCCATTGCCCTGTGGCGCGTAAGGCTGTGCAGCCGACGTTTCGATGGCGATGAGTCGATCGCTCTTCTTGAGCAACTGCGGCTTCAACGATGCCGCAATCGCTCCGATGAATCCCTCCTCCTCCGCGCGAGTCAGCAACACCGCAACCGGCGCCTTTGATGGCTTGCGGGAAAGCTCGTCGATCATCGCCAGAGCTGCTGCCGCGCCGGCAAGGTCATCGCAGACGCGTGAAAGAAACTTGCGGCCGACGACTCGCCCTTCGCCCTGGTCCCACATGCCCGGTAAATCAGTCGCCACCGGCTGCGCGACGCGCAGCTTTGCACCGCAAGGTCGCTTATCTCCATCGAGATCGACCTGCGTTACGATCGCAGGAATAGCTCGATCTCCATCGAAGAAGCGAACCTTCGACCCTTTGAAATAAGAAGCTTCCACTCCGCCGCGAAAATCGGCTCGCAGCGTTCGCGCATCGAGCATTTTCCTGGCGACGAATCCCGGATGATCCATGTGCGCAGTGAAGACCCACCGCGGCAATTTCGAACTGCTGCGAAGCTCGATGAGCAGATTGCCCCATCGATCCTGGCTCAGTCGCAGCTTGGGGCGCTCCCTAACGAATTGCCCAACAAACCGCACGACCGCCTGCTCGGCAAATGGAGCGGTGGGAACGGAGCAAAGCGATTTGAGAATGGAAATCCATTTGCTGTCGGAAGGCATGAAAGAGCTAATCCTTCTGCTTGGCCGCGCCCAGTTCCTTGGCGATCTCGCTGTCGAGTTGATCGAGTTTTCCCAGCTCCTGCTTTTCGGAAGCCAGGACATCAGCCTGAATCATGCGATCGATCTCCTCGTCGCTGACCAGTTCCTCGCGCGCGGTCGGCGCCGCCCCGGCAATCGCATTCTGCTCCATCGAATCCAGAAAAAGCTCCATGCGCTCTTCGATGCTGCCGGCCTGGGCAACCGCCTTTTCCCATTGCGCCTGCGTCTTGGTCAGGTCCATTTCTCCAAACACTCGGCCAATTTCCTGGGCCATCAACGTCATGGACTCGGCAAACTGCTGGCTCGCCTGCGCCTGCTGTTGAATCAGCATCGCGTTGCGAATCGACAGGAGTTGGCGCTCGAGCATCTTCTTGACAGCCGCGGTCTTCTTCAGCGCGCCGCGAATGAACAGATACTGCTGCTCGTCCCCGATCTTGCGGGCATGCTGCGCGTTCTTGATGAAATCCTCGGCGAACTTCTCCTGCTGGCGGATCGATTTTTCGATCGCCCGCATCCCGCCGCGAATCTTCATCTCGCGCTCGACGCGACGCTCATCTTTGCTTTTGAACAGGCCCATCATGCTCCCGAGGCAAACGCCTGACCAACCGATTCATCTATTGTATCGCAGCTTAATTGTAGGGTGGCCGATGCGGCTATTTTTCCGTCGTGAACTTGTGGCGGGTGAGCCAGATCGCTGCTTCGTGTGGCCAGGTGCTGAGAGCCGGGTCTTTGCCGCCCAAACCAAATCCATGTGCGCCGCGCTCGAAGATGTGCAGCTCGACCGGCACATGTTTCTTCACGCAGGCCGCGGCAAACTCGAGGCTGTTCTGCACCGGCACCACCTTATCGTCCGCCCCATGAACCAGAAAACAGGGCGGCGTTTGGTCTGTCACCTGCTCTTCATTGCTCAGAAGATCGATCAGTTTTGGATCGGGATGATCGCCCAGCAGATTCCGCCGCGAACCGGCATGAACGAATGGATCCTTCATCGTGATAACCGGATAAATCAGAATCGCCAGGTTCGGACGCGAGCTGAATCGCTCGACTGGATCGGAACTATTGGCATTTCCCTCATCAAAATGTGTGGCGGCGGTTGAAGCCAAGTGACCCCCAGCCGAGAAACCAATGATGCCGACTCGATCGATGGAGATGCCCCAGTCATTCACATGCGCGCGAACCGTCCGAATCGCCCGGCTCGCATCGCCCAATTCAACCGGATGATGATACTTCGGCCCAAGCCGATATTTGAGAACCACGCTGGTGATGCCCAGTGAATTGAGCCATTGCGCAACCGGCTTGCCCTCATGCTCGGCCAATCCGCCATAGCCACCGCCCGGGCAGACGACGAATGCCGCGCCTGAACTTTTTACTGTGGGCCGGTACAGCGTGATGGTTGGGATGTCTTTGTCCGAAGTGCCCTGAGCTCCCGGCGCATCGCCGCTCCACAACCGCAGAACCTGCGGCTCTTGCGATGGAGCATCGGCGGCTTTTGCGAAAGGCACGAGAAGCAGCCCCAAGACACCAAAGATCATGCAGAATCTGAACGATGACATTTCAAATACCTTCCCTCTCTTCTAAACGCTTTTACCCGGCCTCAACCAATTCCGTATCTTCGACGGGCAGCGCCTTCCCGACTGCAACATCCTCATCGTGTTTCAGCCGCCAGTCGAGAAACGCATCGACCAGCGGGTCGAAATCTTCTACCGTTTGCAGCGTCCGGATTCCTTCCTTGAGCATCCGGCAGGGATTCATGTGCTTCGCATACCAACTGACGCGCTTGCGGAATTCGACCACTGCAACGCGCGTGTTGCGATATCGGCACAGATTATGGAAATGATTCCGCATCAACTGGCATTTCTCTTGAATCGAAAGCGGCGGCGGGATGATCCCGGTGGTCAGATAGCTCCAGATATCGCGAAAGATCCAGGGGGCCGAGAGCGCCGCCCGGCCGATCATGATGCCGGCGCAGCCGGTTTGGTCGATCATGCGTTGCGCATCTTCAGGCGTGCATACGTCACCGTTGCCGACGACAGGAATCTTCTTCACCGCGGCGACAACCTGCGCGATTCCGTCGAGCCGGGCCTGGCCGCTGAATTTCATTTCGGTGGTTCGGCCATGGATGGTGATGAGTTGAATGCCTGCATCTTCCAGTCGCGCGGCCAGCGACGGCGCGACGATGCAGGAGTCATCCCAGCCCAGGCGCAACTTTGCGGTCAGAGGCGTATGGCGCAGCGATGCAGCAATTTTGTCCACCAGGCGCAGGGTTCGCTCCGGATCGCACAGCAGTTTGCTGCCGCCGTCGCGCTTGGTGATCTTGTCCACGGGGCAGCCCATGTTGATGTCGATGACATGCGCGCCGCGATCCTCGGCCCAGCGTGCCGCTTCACAAAGACGCTCGACGTCGGATCCATAAAGCTGCATGCACAACGGCGAATCTTCCGGGCAGGTGGCCGCCAGCTCCATCGATCGACGAGTCTCGCGCAGCACGCCTTCAGGGCAGAGAAGATCGGTGCAGGCCATACCGACGCCGCCACACGACCGCGCGACGAGGCGATAGCTCAGATCGCAGTAGCCCGCGATCGGGGCAAGTAGAAGATTGGTCGCAAGCCGCACCGGCCCAATCGCCAGCGGCTCAATTATGCGCAACATGAATGATCACCGTCTCCAACAAAGTTCGCATATTAGCGTAGTCATTCGTCCGACAAAATGGGTCGGAAATAGAAGCGGCGTCAAAAGCCAAGTTTAGCCGCCAAGCGCTAGCGGAGCGCTTTCTGACTAGCGCACACAAAGCGCTCCGCTGTCGCGTCGCGGCTAAACCTTGCTTCTAAAAAAGACCGGAAAGCTATGCGGCGACGACGCGCTGCTGATTCTCAGATCCCGAATATCGCAGCGAGTTGAGTAGGGACAGCAGATCCTTCGGATTTCGCGAGAGCTGCAATTGTGCAATCTGGCAGCATTGCGCCAGTCTGCCCGGCAGCGGGCTTTGCCGGCGATTGGGGTGGAGCTCGATGATCGGCCATGCATCTCGCATCAGGTGAATCGCTTCCGATTGAGAAACCTCGCGCACGTGAGCCTTGGGCCGTCGGCCCGGCTCGGCAACCAGAACTGCATCGCAAAAGGCGTGGTTCTGTGAAGCGACCTGCAACTGAGGTATTGCGATTTCGTTTTCATCGCCGGCGAGAGAACTGGATCGCAAACGCGGCGTGATGGATCGCTCAACTCGGCCTGGCATATGCAGCAATGCGAGCCGACCGTCTTCTTCGCGAATTGCTGTCCAGCGCTGGCCAATCAGGCGGTATCCGGCCGTCGTGAGGGTCATCAATTCCGGTTCAACGCTGAAGGGGCTTAAAATCAGCGAGGCAAATCCATCGCGCACCACCGAAACTGATGGGAGCAAATATACGCCGCGCGAACGAATGAGTTGGGCGAGCGGAAAGAGAATAGCCTGCTCGATGATCGAGATAGGATCGAGCCGAGGGGCAGGCAGGATCCAGCTTCGCCATGAGCCGCGAAGCAGATTCAGTTCGCACATGCCCCAGCGGTCGTCGGCAAGCCAGAAGCGCTCGCCTTCTTCATAAATGTCCAGAAGGTCATCTACGCGCATCAAATGACGAGCGGTGGCGGAGAGATGGCGGTTTACTTGTGCCTGGTCGTAAGGTTGGATCGAGCCGTTAATGGGCACGAATCCTTCGGGCCAGCCGGGCACGGCGAAAACGCCGAGCATCGACTCGACGGCAACTTCCAGTTCAGGCACAGCGCATTCGAGATCAACCACCGGGCCGTGAACTGCGAGCTTTTGTCGAGTCATTGCAGAGCGCATCGGCAGGTCTCCGAACCGCCATGAAATTGCACGTTAAGGTTAATCGACCCACTCTTCGTCGGCAGACGATTCCAAACTGGCCGAACTCTGGATCCTTGATGTTGCGATGGCTGTGTGAGGCGTCGCGCCAATCGCCGACAAAAGCTCCTGGGCGTGCAGCTCCAGCGCATGCCGGCCACTCGCGGTAAGTGCGAAGCTGGTCGTTGGGCGACCCTCACGAAATTCCTTGTAAACCGCGATAAATCCAGCCGTTTGCAGCCGCCGGGCATGGCACGAGAGGTTGCCATCACTGAGTTGCGTCGCGCCGCGGAGTTGGACAAAATCCTGATCCGAAGCGGCTAATGCCGTTAGAATCCGCAATCGACCTGGATTGGCCACCAGGGCATCAAAAGCCATGAATGACTTATCGGGCTACCTTC
>JANWHF010000193.1 GCA_025450555.1 Tepidisphaeraceae bacterium
TCATCAAGATCATCATTCGCAATTCCGAGCCTCTCGGCGGCGCGCTGGGGTTGGTGGGAATCCCAAAATATACGAACTTCGCCTGGCTCTATGGCGCAGCGATCGTCACGGTCATCGTGATCTGGCGGATCGCTTATTCGCCGCGCGGGCGGGCAATCATGGCGGTGCGCGAGGATGAAATTGCCGCCGCCGCGATCGGCATCGATCCCACCCGCCAGAAAGTAACTGCTTTTATTACCGGTGCATTTTTTGGTGGGGTCGCAGGCGCGATGTTCTCGATGCACGAGCATTCGATCACGCCGGAATCTTTCGGCATGGCCAAGTCGATTGAAGTGGTGGTGATGGTGACGCTGGGCGGCTTGGGGAGCATCAGCGGCGCGATTCTTGCCGCCATCGTGCTGACCATTCTTCCAGAGTTTTTGCGCAACCTCAGCCCGACATTGGCTGATTTCCGCATGGTCATTTATTCGGCCCTGCTGATCGTGATGATGCTGCTGCGCCCGCAGGGGCTGCTGGGCGGGCGCGAAATCTGGCCTTGGCGACGGTTCCGAAATCCAGAGCCGGTGCCGACCGAAGACCGCGATGATTACCAGGACAGCGACGACACCAAGCCGGATTAGAAGGAATTTCAACCCTTGGCCGAGTCGGCACACAATCTCGCCCCGCTGCTGCACGTCGATCATGTGAGCCGACATTTCGGCGGGCTGACGGCCGTCAGCGATTTCTCGCTGGAGCTGCATCGTCGCGAACTGGTTGGCCTGATTGGTCCCAACGGCGCGGGCAAGACCACCTGCTTCAATCTCATCACCGGAATTTACCCACCTTCATCCGGCCATATTCGCGCATCGAATCATCGCATCGACGGGCTATCACCCTCAGCGATCAATCGCTCCGGCATCGCGCGGACGTTTCAAAACATCCGCCTTTTTCAAAATTTGTCTGTGCTCGACAACGTGCTGGCCGGCATCCGACGTCGCGGGCAGCTTGGTCTGCCTCGCACGATGCTACGGACGCCCTTCTTTTTGAAGCAGCGACATGATGCGCGAGCCGAGGGAATGGAGCTGCTCGCGACGCTCGATTTGGCGGCCCATGCCGATCAATTGGCCTGCAATCTACCCTATGGCCAGCAGCGCCGGCTCGAGATTGCTCGAGCCTTGGCGACTCGACCGAAGGTGCTTTTGCTCGATGAGCCTGCGGCTGGCATGAACCCGGCCGAAAAAGAGCGCCTTATGCAGCTCATCGCATTCATCCGAGATCGCTTTGATCTGGGCATTCTGCTAATCGAGCATGACATGAAGCTGGTGATGACCATCTGCCAGCGGATCACCGTGCTCGATCATGGCGAAGTGATTGCCGTCGGCGCGCCGGCGCAGATTCAAAGCGATCCGCGGGTAGTCGAGGCGTATCTGGGCGAACCGACAGGGTGATTTTCGACAATGCTGCTGGACGTGCAAAACCTCCGCGTTTCCTACGGCGCGATTCACGCGCTGCAGGGCGTCTCCATGTCGATCGAGCGCGGCGAAATGGTCGCGCTGATCGGCGCGAATGGCGCGGGAAAAACGACATTGCTTCGCACGATCAGCGGCTTGCTTCGTCCCGCCGGCGGAAAAATCGTTCTACATCCATCAGACAACTCTACAGTTGAGCTCAATTCGCTTCCGCCGCACGAAATTGTGCGACTGGGAGTCAGTCATGCGCCCGAAGGCCGCCAGGTTTTCTCCAATCTGACCGTTCGCGAGAACCTTCTTTTGGGGGCTTATCAATCCAAGTCCCGCCAGCGCACGGAAAGCGATCTTGAGCGATGCTTCACGCTCTTTCCCATCCTCAACGAGCGCAGCCGGCAAAAGGCTGGCACCCTTAGCGGCGGCGAACAGCAGATGCTGGCCATTGGCCGGGCCCTCATGGCAAGGCCCGCCCTGCTGCTGCTGGATGAGCCTTCGCTTGGCCTGGCGCCACTGATCGTCCGCAAGATTTTCCAGATCATCCAAACGATCAATGCCGAGGGAACCACGATCTTCCTGGTCGAGCAAAATGCCCGGATGGCCTTATCTATTGCGCACCGCGCATACGTGCTGCAAACGGGCCAGGTGATCCTGTCGGGCAATGCACGAGATCTGCTGGAAAATCCGGATGTGAAAAAAGCATACCTTGGCGGGTGAGTGACATTCTTCCCCTTTTCGCGGCCGATCGGATAGAATTCACACGAACGTTTCCCACACGGGGGCTCAGCCCACTTATGCGGCGACATCTGGCGACCATCATGATCGGCCTGGTCGTCCTGATTGCCGGCTCTTTTGCGCGGGCAGAAACGAAGCTGTCGGTCGATATCGGCTGGACCGGTAAGATTCGCGCTAATCGCTGGATTCCCATCTTTGTGACGGCTTCCGATAGCAAGACGCGCAATGTGATTCTGACGATCCATTGGCCGCACGGCGGCAACTTCTCGATGGATATCGAGCAGGCGTTTGCCATCGGTCCCAATCCGCAAACCTTCCCCCTGCTGCTGCCCACGCGCGGCTATGCCTATTCATTTCAGAATGCGGTTTACACCTTGCGCGATGCGGACACGCAAAAGGCGATGGCTCATTTCCCGGAGCCTGATTCGCTGGCGCTGGCCAGCGAAATGAGCAACGTGCTCCAGGCGACCGGGAGCCTGGTGGCGGTATCCGGCCGTCAGACACACCTGGAATCGCTCCAGAGCGTCGCCCCGGAAAATGTCTTGACGATCGGCTACTTGCCGTCCAATTTTTTGCCTTCCGCGGGTATTGGTTATGACGCCATTGACTTGCTGGTGCTAAATCAGCCGAACCTCGACCCCGTTGCTGGCGGGACTGATCCGGCGATTGATCCAACGCAGCAGCAGGCGATCCTCGATTGGGTTCGCGCTGGCGGAAATCTGCTCATCTGGCCCGGCGACAATGGGTTTCCTCCTAGAAGCCCCCTGTCAGAAGTGTTGCCCTGTCACACCGGTGATCGCGTCAATCTCGAATTACCCCCGGCGGAACTCAAGAAGGCTGGCTTGAGCAGGCGCTTTGCCCGGATGTCTGCTTTCAAACTTGTGCCGGAAAATGGCGCGCAAGAGATCAAGCTTTTTGGAGGCCAGACGTCGGCTTATTCGAAAGCGCTTGGGCTGGGGCGAATCATCGTTGCGCCAGTTAACGTAGCTGGGTTGCAGTTTGACACGATTGATCAGGCGCGCCCGTTTTGGACAACGCTGACAGCCGGAACCGGGGTAAAGATGACGCAGGCAGAAGTCAAGGCCGCCCAAGTCAAGAGCACCCCATGGACTTACACCAGCGAGGATGATTCGCAAAACAACGCCGAAGTGAAGGTTGCCGACAGGCTTGGAGATGTGCCGGGCGCGGGCCAGTTCGGCTTTTTCTATGTCGCAGGCGTGATGGGGCTGATGATGTTCGTGGTCGGCCCGCTCGATTGGTTCGTGCTGCGTCGCCTGGGCCGACAGCCCTGGACCTGGGCCACGACCACCGGCTGGATCGCGCTGATTTCATTTGGCGCGATCTTCGTCGGCTATCTCTTCAAGAGTGGCGATCTGCATTATCGAACGCTGCGCCTGGAGTATCAGGTCGGAGATATGACGATCGCGGGCAGCGATATCGTCGCGATTTATTCGCCGCATACTGAAGACTACACACTGCAAGCCGCGCCGGATCAATGGTGGCAGCCGGCTGCCACTCCGAATTATTCCGGTGGAGGCATGACCGTCGATGTGCCCTTTCATCAGACCTACCAGGGAAACATTCCCCGTTCGATGCGCGTGAACGTTTGGAGCACGCGCTTTCTGCGGGAGGATCATCTGACGCCAGGTCCTCCAATTGTCGCCGCATCGTTGATGGTGTCGGCTGACAAAAAGCGAGTGACCGGCGTGATCAAGAATCTGACTGATCGGCCGCTGATCAACATTCGCATCCGTACAGTCCTTGGCAACGGCCGTTTTGTGTTGACGCGTGAATCGCCTGCGACTGCGCCGGCGACCAATCCAGCGGAATCTCTGGAAACCAATCAGATTCCGCCTTACACGACGGTTCGCGTGGAAGCCAACCTGGATCCACGTGATATGGGCTCCTATCCGACGAAAGATCTCGACCCCTCCGGCCTGGCGGTTCCAATCCACGACCTGGACACGCGTCTTTCCAAGCGATTGGATGAGATGGTCCAGCGAGAACACCTGGCATGCATCGACCTGACCGTGGACAACCCATCGCCGGCAGTACCGCTTGAAGGGCATCCCGAAGCCAAGCAGCAGCATTGGCAATACCTTCGAGCGTTGGTGGATTTAAAAAATGAACCCTGACGTGCCCTTTCGTCGGCTTGTGGCGTATTACAAGGCACATGGGGATAGAGGCTATGACCGAACAAGCCGCGACAAGCCCAGTGGAGACGACTGCCGTCGCAGAGCCGGCTGTCGCCAAAACACCAGGTGCGCAATCCGTTGCGGCCCCGGCCAAAGCGCCGGCGATCCTGACGCGACAGCTCACCAAGCGCTATGGCGCACTCACTGCACTCGACTCGCTCGATCTGCAGCTCGAATCCGGCGATGTCTTCGGCTTCATCGGCCCCAACGGCGCAGGCAAGAGCACCACGATGAAGATCCTTGCCGGGCTGCTTTCGCCCACCAGCGGCATGGCGGAGATCTTCGGCAAGAACGTTTTCGAGAACGGCGATTTGGTCCGACGAAGTATCGGCTACATGCCCGACACGTTTGGTGTGTACGAAGACCTCAAGGTGACCGAATACCTCGAGTTTTTCGCTGCCGCGTACGACATCAGTCGCAAAGAGCGGAAGAAAGTCGTCAACGACGTTTTGGAATTGACCGATCTGCAATACAAGCGGGATGCGCTCGTGGATTCGCTTTCTCGCGGCATGCAGCAGCGATTGGGTTTAGCGCGCGTACTCGTGCATGATCCGCCGATTCTCATTCTGGATGAGCCGGCCAGCGGCCTCGATCCGCGGGCGCGCATCGAAATCCGGGAGTTGCTCAAGGAGCTTCAGCGGATGGGCAAGACCATCATGATCTCCAGCCACATCCTCTCAGAGCTGGGCGAGTTCTGTAACAAGATCGGCATCATCGAGCGCGGCAGGCTGCTTGTCGTCGGCGCTATCGACGAGCTGGTTGCCCGGGCGCGACTGCAATCGGTGGTTCACCTTCAGGTCGTCTCTGACCAATCCCGCGCCGCCGGTCTCTTACGTGAAGATCCACGCATCGCCAAAGTCGAAGAAGCCGGCAATCAACTGATTCTCTCGTTGAAAGATGCCAACCAGCACCATAGCTTCGTGATCGACCTGCTCGTCGCGCAACGAATCTCCATCCACAGCATCACACCCGAACAAATCCGCCTCGAGGACGTGTTCCTGCGGCTGACCAAAGGCATCGTGCATTAGATTTCGCTACTTCACGCCCACTTTTTGCCGTTTTTCGCGCTTGGGGGGTTTTGGCATCAGGGCGCGCTCGAGGTTGCGCATGGCCTGGCGGAGGCGTTGCTCGTTTTCGACCAGCGCAATCCGCACATAACCTTCTCCATGCTCACCAAAGGCGCGGCCCGGAGATAAGGCCACTTCGGCTTCATCCATCATGCGCAGGCAGAAGTCGATGGTGCCTTCGCCTGCCTTGAAATGCTCGGGACTGATGCGCGCCCAGACAAACATGCTGGCGCGTGGCTTTTCATAGCTCCAGCCAAGCTTGTCGAGCCCGCGACAGACTTCGTCGCGGCGCTGCTCATACATCCTGCTCTGATCCTGCGGCGTCTGGGCACATTCGCGCATCGCAATGACGCTGGCAATCTGCAGCGGCGCGAAGATGCCGTAGTCGTAATATCCCTTGATCGTGGCCAGGGCCTTGACCATTTCCGAATTGCCGCAGCAAAAGCCCACCCGCCAGCCGGCCATGTTGTAGCTCTTGCTCATCGTCGTGAATTCGACCCCAAGCTCTTTTGCGCCTTTGGCAGCGAGGAAGCTGGGCGCGGCGTAGCCGTCGAAATTGATTTCGCCATAGGCGAAATCGCTGATCACCATGATGTTTCGCCGGCGGCACATCTCGATGGCCTTTTCCCAGAAGACCGGGTCAATGGTCATGGCGGTGGGATTGTGCGGATAATTGAGAATCAGCAGCTTGGGCGGCGGATAGAGGCCGTCGATGGTCTGGTCAATGCGATCGAGAAAGGCCTGGTCGTTGCCGAGAGGAATGCGGATGACATTTGCGCCGGCCATCGCCGGGGCATAAATGTGGATGGGAAAGGCGGGATCGCCGACGATGACGGTATCCCCCGGCCCCAGCAGTGCCAGGCACAAATGGCTGAAGCCTTCCTTCGAGCCGATGGTCGCGATTACTTCGGTTTCGGGATCAAGATCGACGCCATAGCGCTTCTTGTATTTCATCGCCACTTCGCGGCGCAGGCCGGCAATTCCATTGCTGACGCTGTAGCGGTGATTGCGCGGATCGATCGCGGCTTCCTTGAGCTTATCGACCACGCACTGGGGCGTCGGATCGGTCGGGTTGCCCATCCCAAGATCGATGATGTCGATCCCGGCAACCCGCTTCTCATATTTCATCTTGTTAATGCGCCCAAACAAGTACGGCGGCAGGCGCTGAATGCGCGAGGAAACATCGATTTTAAATGATTGCTGGCTCATGATGATTGATTGTCCTTAATCGGCAATAGCTTGAAATAATACGTCAAATACGACCTGACTCCCAATCGTGGTCGGCTGACAAGGGTTATTGAACCCTCTGCACGACCGAGCGGGCAAAGTCGTGTGAATAGTATCGGCCCTGCGACTCGCAGAGCGATTGCGATCCAAGTTGAAATCACTGCCGGGGCGGGTGTGCCTTAAAACGCGCTTCAAGGCTTCGGATTCCCTGCCGACCCCGGCTGCGTCGCTGGCGGCCGGGTGCCTCCGGGAGAGGAAGACGTCGGCGCCGCCGTTGGAGCAACGGGAAGATTAAAAGCCGGCAGTGTTGTCGGCTCAATCGTGCGGGCAGCCGGCTGGGTGGGCATCGTGGTGGGCGCGGAACTCTCCAGACGATTTCGCTCCATCTCTTCATTAATCTTCTTGCGATCGTGAATCTGCTTGTCGATCATCGCCTGGAACTGCTGCTTGAGCACCGGGTTTTCGATCTTCATGCCGGCAAGCACCTGCTGGTCGAGCGATGACTTCAATTCACGAATGACATTCGTCAGCAACTGATCATAGATCGTTTTCCGTACGCTCTCTTTGACGTCCTCAAACTTGACGGCTTTGGGCGGAAGCATGTCTTCCAGCTTCACGATCAAAAAGGAGTTGCCCACGCCTACCGGTTCGGAAACCTGTCCTTTTTTGAGGCCGAACACGACGTCAAGAAAGGTACCAGGCAGGGTTGGCGTGGCGCGGGTGAAAGGAGGCATCTCGCCACCAGCGGCAGCCGACAAACGGTTATGGCTCATGTCGCGCGCCACATCTTCAAAGCGGTCGCCAGCGGCCAGGCGCCGCTGCGCCTCGCGCACTTCGGCCATGCTGTTCAGCTCGATGTAGCGAACTCGCGCCTGCTCGCCGTAAAGCTGGCCGAATGCGTTCTTGATATCCTCGTCGGTGATCTTTCCTGCAATTTGCGGCTCGGCGATCTTGCGCAGATACGTATTGATCTCCATCGCCAGGTCGAATTCGGTCTGGCTGATGTGCTTCTCGTCGCGATATTGCGCGAGGAATTCTTCGCGCTGCGTGGCGATTTCATCGCGCATGCGCTGTGCCGTCGCGTCATCGTGATCGGCAACAGCTTTCTCGAGCTTTTCCCGCAACGGTTGCTCGGCCGGGGCGTCGGCAAACATCTTGTCGAGTGTGGTCTTGCGCTCGTCGGCGATGTCCTGAGGTGTAACGACAATCTTTTGCTTATCCGCCTGCTGCTTGACGATCTCCAGCCGCGCAAGATTCAGCAGCATGGTCAGGCCATGTGCTTCGATCAGCGGTTTAACGAACTGCTCCATCGTCAGCGGCTCTTTGTTAACCGTTGCGACGACCTGGTCCATCCCCTGGGCCGGTCTTGAAGCGGGCAAAAATGTTTCGACAGATGGCGGTCGTGCGGAGGTCTGCGGCGGCGGCGAAGCGGGAGCCAGGTTATCCAAAGACGGACGATCGCCAATGTGAGGGCCGCCCGCAGAGCAGCCCGCCGCAATCAGTGCCGTTACGACCAATGCGCCCGCGATACGACTCAAGGTGTAACTCCTCGGGTGAAGCCGGCTTTTTGGCTAAAAAGCCGGGAAACTTGAGTATCGCAGGGGGAAAGAGGCTGTCAAGAATTCGCTGTTCTTAAGCGACCCAGATTGGTTACTTCCGGTCCGGCCCCGCCATGGCAAAAAGCATTGTTTGCGACCGATCAATTGGGTAGACTTCACCTACGGCATAAGGCGGGGCTGGCGACAAGGGTGGGCCGCCGGGCCACTTAGCCGATTGCGCAACTCGATTACCGTCGTCTGCCTGATTCGGGCACGTTGTCGATGGCCGGCGACCTAAGCAAGGGACTTTCACATGTCCGTGCAGCGACTTGCCTTAAGCATCGTTTCCATTTGCCTCGTTTTGATTCTGGGCCTGGCCGCCTTTGGCGATCGGCTCACGCTAAAGGATGGCAAGGTCCTCGAAGGAACCGTCATCAAGCAAGGCGATCGATACTGGGTCAAGACTTCTGATGGTTCAACCCAATACGTTTCGATTGATGACGTCTCGAAACTTGAAAAAGGCTCGGGCAAATCGATTACCGGTTCGAGTGACATCGGAGGAGGCAGTAGTTCCGCCGCCGGATTCAGCTCCTCGCTTGCCTCCACCCAGCGCCGCGCCAATTCGGTGGATAAGCCTCTCGCTGCTGTCACCATCTGGCAGGACTTTATCGATTCCAAGCCCTCCGAAGCCGACCTCAAAGTCGCCAAGGAGGAACTGGCCAGGTGGAAGTCAATGGCCGAAAACGGCGGGGAAAAGATCAATGGCCGGTGGGTCACAGGCGATGAATATAAATCACTGATGACTCGCTATCGTGCCATCATGCGCGAAGCGACCAATTTGCTAAGTCACGACGACCTGCTGAAGGGCGCCGAGAAAGTCGAAGAGGCACGGCGAATTTATCCCAACGACTTTGCCGTCAACTTCTGGCTCGGGTACGTGGAGTTGAAGAAGCGCAACTGGGAAAAGGCGATTCCTTATTTCGATGCGGTGCTGAAGCTCAAGCCCAACCTGCCCGAAGCGATGGCCAATGTCGCAATCGCTGAATGGTTTAAATCGAATTACCGCGATTCCAAGGCCGTCCTCAAAATGCACGATGCGGCCAAACAGGGCGACAACGAAGAGATCGTGTTCGATCTGATTTCGATGCTGAATGCGTCTCCGCCTGCGTTCCTGCGCAGCACTGCCGGCAAAGCTGCCGTCGAAGATGCCCGGCTGCTTTCCTACAAATACAAAATCAATCAGAACGCGCAAGGCACGATCTATTACGTCCGTCTGCACGAAGAAAGCGTTGCGGAGCACAGCGAACATAACATGTGGTCTGGAACGGGCTTCATCCTCAAGGATGACGGCCTGATCCTCACCAACCGGCACGTCGCCAAGGATGCCAAGAAGCTGATGGTCCTGCTTCACAATGGCCAGCAAAACGCGGCTGAAGTCGTGAAGATCGACGACGAACAGGACCTGGCGCTGATCCGGCTGAAAAATGCCGATTCGAAGCTGCCGGTCGTGCGTCTTGCCGCATCGGATCTTCCGATGGACGGCGCCGATTGCACGGTCATCGGATATCCGCTGGTCGATCGCCTTGGCGGCTCCCCGAAGATCACGCACGGCATCGTCAGCAGCTCGATCAAGAAAGGCGCGATGTCCGTCAAGTCGATCGGGCTGGAAGGCCTGACCGACGAAATCGATGTGCTGATTGATGCCAAGGTCAACCCCGGCAACAGCGGTGGCCCGATCCTCGACAAATACGGCAACGTCATGGCCATCGTCTGCATGAAGAGCCTGGCCTCGGAAACAGAAGACAGCTACGGCATGGGCATCAGCGCCGGTCGCATTCGCAAGTTCCTGGCCAAGAACAGAATTATGTTGCCCCGTGGCGAAAATGGAACGTCCACTCTCTCAGTGGAAGACATTGCCGCGAAAGTCGAGCCGGCGGCGGTGCTGATTTTTGCGACCAAGTAAAAAGGATTTGTTTTTGAACGCCAAGTTTAGCCGCTACCGCTTGCGGTGCGCGTTCGGGCAGGGCGCATAAAAGCGCTCCGCTAGCGCGTCGCGGCTAACCTCGGCTGGACACGCGTTGTCCCCTCGTTATGCTTTCCCTTTGCCCGACTGGACCGGCTGTTCATGGATGAACACCCTCGTTGGCCCAGGCTTAAGGAGCGCAAGGATGTTGAAATTTCTTTGTACGCATTGCGGGGGAAGGCTGGCCATCCAGGAAAAGTACCTTTCCCGGCTCGTCCAGTGCCCGGATTGCGGCCAGATCACCCACCCGATGGCCAGCCAGATTCTTGCCGATCTTGAATCGCGCGGCACGCGGAAAAAATTGCGAATTCGTTGCGAAAATTGCGGCCATAGGTTGGGCAAACTTGCCAAGCCGCGCGTATGGGGAACGTCCGTTGTGTGCGGCCCATGCTATCGTGAACTGGCAATAGAGACGGCCGAACTGGATCAGGCAGCGGCGTCCGCCGAGGCACAACTTCATCGTCCTTCAATCATCGTCGGAGTTGCGCGGTCCGCTTCGGGTATCTTCAGCTCGCCGCTGATGCTTGAGATCCCGGCCGGGCGGCAATTGCCGGCGCCGACAGACGGATTCAACTCTTCTGGTCGAGGTACCAGTGCGTCGATATTTTCGAGCCAGCTTGGGACCGCGGTCGCGGGCATCGTCGTCGGCATCGCATCGTTAATTGTCGCGGCCTATGTGCTGCGCAGCATCGGCTCCATCATTTTCTGGATGGCAGTCGCCGCAGTTGTGGGATTGCTTGCGTACTTTGCTTGGCGCTCGCTGACCGTGCTCAAGGCTGCTTCCGGCGCCGCTCTGCCTTCGGAAAAGCGATCGCCTCTGCCGATCGCGGTGGCGTCAGGCATCGGTCGATTCTGCTCTGGTGCAGGCACGTCACTGTGGCGCGGACGCCGGCGTGGCTCCCATCCCGCTCAAGTTGAGCAGCATGCCTGAAGAACAATCTCGATAGGAGCCTTCTCAGCTTGCAGGATTTCCTGGCGCCTGCAAGTCGTCGGGATTCATTCCATCGCCTGCCGGCCAATCAACGCGCCGGGAGACAAAGCCCTGACGGCGCAATCCGGCTTCGAGCTCCGCGCCGCTGGGGACCGACAGTACCAATCCGCCCAGGTCGACCGTCGGCGTTTTCTGCTTTCCATCGTTTTGATCGAGAAGCCACTGGCGTGCCGTCTCGTCGTTCTCGACGTTGACATAGTGATATTTCATTCGCATGCCATCGAGATATTGGCGAGTCTGCTGCGTGTCTTCACATTGATCGACGCCGTAGACGGTAATTTGGCGGCTCATCAGATGACCTCCGTCGGCCATGTTAATCTGCGACAATCCGCTGTTGGAACGGGAGAAGTCAAGCGTATCGAGATACAATGGTGGGCGCCAGCAAAAAGCAATAATCTAGAATCGCCGGCGTTGTCGATAATGAAGACATCGACGATATCATGGCGTGAGTTACATTTCGTTGTCCGCCAAACTCCGACGGCTACCGGTTCATACGGAAAGTGCTGGCTTGGCAAATGGGGACGACGATGGTTGGATCTTCCGCAATCCCTCCGATACCCGAAATCGGGCATGAAGAGGGTTACTACGCGCGCAAAGTTCGCGAAGCGGAAAAGCAAGGCAACGATCACGCCCGGGAAGCCTACAAAGTCGCTCAATACGTAACCCTCGCGACCAGCCCCCACCTCGAATGGGATCAAAAGATCCGGTATTTCGCCCATGCCCTCAAGCGGCACTGCCAACCGCCGCCGCTGGCGCAAGAGCGCATCTGGTTGTTCTATGCTGAGTTGGCGGAACTGGTCCGCAGCCATTGCGGGCAGGAAGCGCTGAAACTAGCCAGCCACGAAGATGATCGCTACGCCAGCTTGATCAAGCAGGGGTACGATCGAAAGCTGATCGAGAACGAAGCCGAAAAGTTCTTCGATTTCCTCATGGGCGGCCACCAGGATCGCCCCGCTCACTTCAACGAAGAAGACTGGCAGCAGCTTCGGATGATCAGAGATCAATGGATCTGACGGATATTCGCGGTTCGCCGGGTTTAGCCGCGACGCGCCAGCGGAGCGCTTTCTGTTCGCCTGGCTAAAGCGCTCCGCTGGCGCGTGGCGGCTAAACCCGGCTGTCTACGCTTACATCCGTTTCCACGCGTATGCATCACCCAGCCGGAGGAAAAAGCGTTGCTGACCGGCGACGCCAATGAGTTTCGGTTCGGTTTGGCCGCGTCCTTCATCAGGTGAGAGAATCTCGAAGCCGATCTTGTCGCCTTTTTTGAGTGTAGCGCTCTCCAGAGGCTCCGGTTTTCCTGCGAGATAGCAGCCGTATTTGCCATCGGCGGGAGCTTCTTTGAGTTCCGCGTTTGACGGGTTGTCGAAGTGAACGATTTCCGTGCCGGGCTTGGGTGCCGCAGTGTTGCAGCCACCAACAGTCAATGAGATCAGCAGCGCGAAATATGCCAATAGGATTGCCGACCAACGCTTCCTTGCAATGTTCATACGCCTGAACCTCCGCAGACGGACAAAGGGTGTCAAAGAGAACCGGTCTCTTTATATGGTCGGCCGCCGAACATTGCGAATGTCTAAGCACTCGCCCGAACCAGCGGCGTCCCGCATTCGGGACAACGATCAGGCGATGCTCGTAGATCGTACCCGCATCGAACGCACTGTGCCGCCTCCCGCATTCGCCTGATCCGGGTTCGGACAACCGCCCAGCGCAACGGCAGCAGGCTTGCCAGCAGTGCTATGAACCACTGCGGCGCCAAAAGCTGGACTTTCAACGGTACACCCACCGCGGCAGGAAAGGAGCCATCTCGATAGCAAGCGGCGCCGAAGTCGGAATGGAACCAGCCACGAGATTGCAGGCCGCTCTGGACACCCGATAGATAAAGATGCTGACGGCTGCCGTCATCATCTGCAAAATGCTTTGGTGAGGAGAGGCTCCATTTCCCATCGGCCTGGGAATAGACGCCAATCGAAAGCCACACCCGCCCCTTTGCGGATCGCGCCCCGATATCCAGTTTCCTGGAAGCCATAGAGGCTATCTCGTCCACGCCATCCAGCACCCAGTTACTGCGAAGCCACAGCGCCAGGATCAAGACAAAGATCAGCAGCGAGATAGCCGAGATGAACCGAAGCGGCCGTCGATTCATACAAATCCATTGTATCGCTGGCGCGATGGCATTCGCGACAAAACTTCGGTGGCTTCTTTGCCGATAGATATTCTGGAGGGCATCAGGCCGATCGAGATCGGCCTGAAGTAGCGATGGGCGGGAAAACGAGATTTTCTCGTGTCGCGAGCACTTGAACCCGCTGCGATCCGTGGCATAATATCGGACGAAGTTTAGGGACTTGGGCAATTCCAGCTTGTAATTTCAGGGTAATGGAACAGGGTTGGCCCCTCTGCAACCCGCGCCGGGCAGCATCGAATTGTTGCCGGCTGATCCCAAAACAGATTTAAATTTGTGCAAACACCGTTTGCATCCACACACGCAAAACACGTCGCGAAGCCTCCGAAAGCGGAGCTTTCGGCACGAACTGCCTGCCCTCCTGGCGAAGGGCCGGCAAGTAAAGTCTCTTCGCGCGATATGGAGATGAAAGGATCACGGATGAACGCTGCTCGCCCGCCTGCTCAAGCCGTTGGCGTTGTTGACAATTCATTGCGGTCGGTTTCCGCCCAGGCCCACCCCACGCCCCGCCGGCGCACGCCTTCGGTCGTCGCGTTACCTTCTTTTGATCGCCGTCACGACAACCGTCGGCCGGTGCACAGTAAGGGAACGCTCACGCTGATCGACGGCCCCAACGCCAACACCAGCTACGAAATCCTCACGCGCGACATGAGCTTCAGCGGGCTTTCGTTCCTGCTTCGCGAGAGCCTGCCGGTCGGGCAAACCTGTCGGCTGAGCGTCCAGGGACAATCGGCCTCGCACCTGTGCGAAGTCGTCCGCTCCCGCCCCATCAGCAATGGCCGCCATGAAATGGCGCTGCAATTCCGCAAGGCGATGTAAATAGAAACGCGGCGCAAAAGCCTGTCGTTTACTGTAGCGGTCGCGCTTGCGCGACGTTGACCGCGCCTTTAATGGCAGCGCGCAACGGCTCGCAAGCGAGGATCGCTAAACGTTTCGCTTCGGGCAATGATTGCAGAATCTGATTCCCCACGAACCCCCTCCCACCTCCCGGCGTAATCCCTTCAAGCCCGCTTTGTAGATCAAGCATTTCAGATGGCGGGCTATCGGTCGAGGATTCATCTCGCGTCCCGGGAAGGGCGCGGCGAATTTTGAGATTTGGAAACCCAGGCTCGAATTGGCGCAAGGCAACCTTGTGCGCCCGATCATTCTGCTGCCGTCCGCGGGCTATGATGGCGCAGGCCTCGCTTCATAAGCGAGGCTTTTTTATGCGCCGGCAATGGCGGCGCGCAGCACCGATGCAAGCACGGCATCGTCGAGAACGATTGGATTGAATCGCATGCTGCTGGCCTTGCGCGCCAAAGCGACGATGCGATCGACATCTTTGTCTTCGACGCCGAAGGCGCTCAGTGGCTGGATGTAAAGATCGCGACTCAGTTCGAATAGGAATTGGATGAGAAAATCAATCGCGTCTGCATCGCTCGCTGCTGGAGCGATCCGCGCCATTCGGCCAATCTCGGCATATCTCGCCAAGGTCGGATGATCTTTGGACGAGGCCCGCAAGGCGGCAACATTGGCTCGCACCACATGAGGCAACAAAGCCGCACAGACCGCCCCATGGGGAACCGGGAAGTTCGCTCCCAGGGGCGCCGCAAATCCATGCACCGCCCCGAGCCCCGCATTGGCCAGCGTCATGCCGCTCAACATCGCAGAAAGTGCCATATCACTCAGGGCGTCAGCATCCTGACGGTCGCGATACGCACGCTTGAGAGCCGACGGCGCTCGTTTCAGGCCAGTCATCGCCAGGCCATCGGTCATCGGACCGGCGCCGTTGGACGTGTAGGACTCAATGAGCTGACACAGTGCGTCCATTCCCGATTGCGCGATCACCTTTGATGGAACGCCGTGACCAAGAATGGGGTCGACCAAGACGATTTTCGCCAACATCTGCTCGCCACGAATGCTGGCTTTGAACCCGCGATCAGGAGCACCGATTACGGCGTTTTTAGTTGCCTCGGCTCCGGTGCCGAAGGTCGTCGGAATTGCAATCCAAGTTATGCTGGGCCGAGTCAGCTTCTGTCCCCGCCCCACCACTTCCATGTAATCCAGAGCCGAGCCACCATTTCCTAGAAGCGCCGCCACGGCCTTGGCCGCGTCGATTGCACTTCCTCCACCAAGGCCGACGATCAGATCGACCTGTTCTTTGCGCGCAAGTTCAGTGGCCGAATCGACATCGCCAACGGTGGGCTCTCCTCGCTGGCGAAAGAGGTTGGCAGTTAGTCCTGCCGCCGCGGTCTGATCTTTTGCCGTGTTTGCAAGGGCCTCGCTGCCATTAAACACAATGAGCGCCCGCTTGCCCAGCGTTTTGGAAAGCTCTCCGAGTCGCTCGAATTGGCCGGATCCAAAAAGGATTCGCGCGGGGGCGACAAATTCAAACTTCACCACGTCACTCACCAAAGAAAATGCTGTGATGCTTCACGCCCTGCCGCGGCTGGGCGATCCAGTCGGTGACAGCATTTTTCCATTTCAGATAGTGCGCGGTCGTCTGATGATGGGTAAAGCCTTCCTTTGAGTGATAGGCTTCATAAAGCAGGAACCGAGCCGGGTCTTCTTCCGCCTGCAACACATCAAAGCGCACGTTCATCGGCTCCTGGCGGGTGTTGGAGGCATTTTCGAGGGTAGCCTGCTTGAATGGCTCGATGAATTGCGGCTTCACGAAGATCGTTACGGCGACGACGTACATGATCAGCTCCATCGTGAAATGTTTTCAGATCGATCAGTCCCTTCCTTGGAACTGCCGGCATCTGCTCGCAATCGTTCATCTTGATCATGTGTAGGCCAATTGTCTATTGATGGGCCCGACCTATGGTTTCCCAATTCCTCAAAGCAAAATGCGATTGACCATATCAAGCGAGGCAGGAACAATAGCCACTTTACGAGCTTGCTCGCTCTCGGAACATCTCATGCAAAATAGAACTTACCACTACTTCGCATATTGTCTGTTGGCCGGCGTTTGGGGCCTGAGTTCCTCCGCACTTGGACAGCAGGACAGCGTGCCGCCTGTTTCAAACACAGGACCGTTTACGCAGCCGGAAACGATGCCGGCTGACACCACGCCACAAGTTTGGACCGAACGCTCAAGGGAAGAGCCCGAGTCCGGATGGGATGACGACAGTGCGCGACTTCGCTTTTCGATTGGCGCACAGATCTATTACGGGCGGATCGACGGCTACGCGCAAACGCCATTGGGTGGGGAGCCGGGATCGACCAGCCATCAGCGGCCACGATTCAGCGAATTGGGAATGGACAATGCCTGGTCAGGTCGGGTTAGTTTTGCCGCCACATGGCAGCATCAGGAAGGATTTGCCGATGCGGAAGACA
>JANWHF010000194.1 GCA_025450555.1 Tepidisphaeraceae bacterium
CCTTTTTCCGTCAAGGCGAATTCTACGGGGCCAAATCAACCTTACGGGGCCTATCATGGTAGTGAGTGTTGGACGTTCTGATGCGTTAACCAAAGCGAGTCGTGCCGATGGAGTTGGAAACGTTACCGGAAAAGAAGGCGACGGAAGTTGGCAGCTACTTTGTGGCGAACTATCCGCCGTTTTCCATCTGGTCGCCGGAGCATAAGCCGGCGATCCTGGCGGCTTTAGATCGGCCCCCGAAGCCCGATACGAAGCTGGGGCTTTACCTGCACATTCCCTTCTGCCGAAAGCGCTGCAAGTTCTGTTACTTCCGGGTTTACACCGACAAAAACGCCAGTGAGATCGAGGTTTATCTCTCGGCTCTTTCCAAAGAGATTGATCTTTATGCGGGCCGGCAAGGGTTTGAAAATCGCCAATTCGAGTTCGTCTATTTCGGGGGCGGGACGCCTTCTTATCTGTCGAACGCCCAACTCGAACGCCTGATCGAGCGCATCAACCAGCGCTGGACCTGGTCAGCGGCCAAGGAAGTCACATTCGAGTGCGAGCCGGGCACGCTCAAGGAATCGAAGCTACAGACCATCAAAAAGATCGGCGTCACGCGACTCAGTCTCGGCGTCGAGCATTTCGACGATGAGGTGCTGAGCATCAATGGCCGGGCGCACAAGTCGCCGGAGATTACCCGCGCTTATCAATGGGCACGCGAGGTCGGCTTCCCGCAGATCAACATCGACCTGATCGCGGGCATGCTCGGCGAGACCGAAGACAAGTGGAAATATGCCGTCGCCAAGGCGATCGAGCTGGATCCGGATTCGGTGACCATCTATCAGATGGAAGTGCCGTTCAACACCGGCATCGCCAAAGACGCGCGCGAGCACGGCGGCGTTTCAGCCGTCGCAAGCTGGGCGCAGAAACGCGCGTGGGTGGATTACGCGTTCAATGAATTCCAGAAGTCGGGATATGTCGTTTCCAGCGGCTACACGTTGGTGAAGCCGGAGCGTCACGCAGGCTTTGTGTATCGCGATTCGCTCTGGCATGGGGCCGACCTGATCGGCACCGGCGTGGCCAGCTTTGGCCATTTCCAGGGCGTGCATTATCAGAACGTGGACCGCTGGGAGGATTACATCGAGCGCCTCAACGCCGGCGAGTTGCCGATCCACCGGGCGCTTCCAGTTGAGCCGCACCAGCTTCTGATTCGCGAAATGATCCTGCAGCTCAAGACCGGCAAGATCGACGCCGGCTATTTCCGCCAGAAGTTTGGCGCTGACATCCTCAAAGAGTTTTCCGAGGCGTTTGATTCGCTGGTTGAAGAGGGATTTGCCGAAATCGATGGACAGCAGGTGCGCATGACGCGGCAAGGAATTTTACGGGTGGATTCGCTGCTGCCGCGCTTCTTTGAACCGCAATTTCGCAACATCCGTTACACATGAGTTTACAGATGCAAAACCCGGGCGCGGGGGAATTCAACCGACTGGCGGAAGTGGCCGGCGCCCAGGCGGCGCTACAGGACTTATGCCGGCCTTTTCTGCATGGCCTGTTTAATCCTGAATGCGTCGTGGTGCATCCCGATGGGATCCCAACGCCCGAAGATGAGCTGCTCGTGCATCACAGCCATATGACCGTCGTGCTGGAAAAGCACCATGGATCGAAAGTGGATGTGCGCGTCCTCGAAGAGCATCTGACCGGCGACAGCTACACGCGAAAGATCGCTTTAACACCGGTTGGCAGCGATAAGGTTGTCGAATGGGGAATCGCGCGGCTCGATCTGCGGTATATGTCGCCGGTCGTGCGAGCGGAGATCCTTGCGAAGCAGACGCCGCTGGGGGCGATCCTCATCAAGCACAACGTTCACCGGCGGATTAAACCGCGCTATTTCGTGCGATTCCCCGGTGACGGGCAGGTGCTGCAACTGTTCGGCGGGAATTATCACAAGCCCGCGTATGGCCGGCTTGGAACGATCTTCTGTGATGGCGAGCCCGCCATCGAGTTGCTTGAAATTGTGCTGAATACTGAAAAGGCTGGATGAGTGGGCCATTTTAAGGTCCGACTGGTTTAAACTCGCGCTGTCGATTGTTTGAACAAGTGTTAGAACTGTTTGGTTGTCCATACAGTGATTGACTCAATTTCGATTGACGATTGAAACATGAACACGAATTTCGATTGCCATTACGATTGTGTGGTCATCGGCGGCGGACCCGGGGGCGCGACGACCGCGACGATCTTGGCCGATGCGGGAAAAAAGGTCCTGCTGCTGGAGCGAGGCAACTTTCCGCGCTTCCACATCGGCGAATCGCTCATGCCTGAAAGCTACTGGTCGTTCAAGCGGCTGGGCATGCTGCCGAAATTGAAAAACAGCCCCTTCGTCAAGAAATACAGCGTGCAGTTCGTCAACGCATCGGGGAAGGAATCGCAGCCCTTCTATTTCGATGAGATGAATCCCCACGAATGCTCGCAGACCTGGCAGGTGGTGCGAAGCGAATTCGACAAGATGATGCTCGAGAACGCGGCGGAGCATGGCGCGGAGGTCTGGCAGGATGCGAATGTCAATGAAGTGATCTTCGAGCCGGCGGCGAACGATTCGCTGCCGCGGGCGACAGGAGTTGTCGTCACTCGCGCTGGGCAACAAAGCCAGCGCATCGGCGCGACGGTAGTGATTGATGCATCAGGAACCAGTTCGCTGATCGCCCGTCGGCTGGGCCTTCGCCAGCCTGATCCGCTGCTTCGCAAGGCATCGATCTTCGCCCATTACCTGGGGGGCCGGCGCGATCAGGGGAAAAACGAAGGCGCGACGCTGGTGTTGTCCACCAACGATCAGGACGGCTGGTTCTGGTACATCCCCCTGCCGGACGACATCGTCAGCGTGGGTGTGGTAGGCGACGTCGATCGGCTCATCAGCAGCCGGGAGTCTCCGGAAAGAACGCTGGAAGAAGAAATCCTGCGCTGCCCGGGTCTCGATGACCGGATGGTCGGGGCAAAGCGCGTTTCAAAGGTGCATGTTCTCAATGATTTCTCTTATCGCGCTACACGTTGCGCCGGCGAAAACTGGGTGCTGATCGGCGACGCCTTCGGGTTTCTCGATCCGATTTATTCCTCGGGCGTGTTCCTCGCGCTCAAGAGCGGTGAAATGGCTGCCGACGCGATCATCGAAGGCTTTGCGAAAAATGATTTTTCCCCGGCGCAGCTTGGCAAATGGGGCCAGACGCTCTGCGACGGGATGCATGCCATCCGCAAGCTTGTGTATGCCTTCTACACCAAGGGCTTCAGCTTTGGAAAATTCATGCGGATGCATCCGGAGTTCAAGAAGAACCTCGTGGACCTCCTGATCGGCGACGTCTTCCGGCCCGAAGTCAACCAGATTTTCGACACGATGGAAAAGATGGTGCCTCTGCCGGAAGCGATTCCGCTTGAGAATAACTTTTCATCGCCGACGCGCAGCGGCGTCCTCACCCTTTAGCCGCCCCACCTGTGGAGCGCGTCCGGTGCGTGCAGAGCGCATTGCGATATTCGAGGAGACAAGATGCACTTTTCGGCGCTCTGACAGGACCCAAGCGACCGCGCTATCCGACGCGCCCCGCAGGCGGGGCGGCTAAAGTGACTGTCGTCGTAGACTGATATGCGATGGTGTAAAATAATTCCTGATGCTCATCAGCGTCATTACGCCCTGGCTGGATCACCCGGAATTCATTGCCGATTACGAGCGGGCGCTGCGCGCGCCGGATGTTGAAGTCATTGTCGTGGACAATGGGTCAACTGCTGAAAATGGCGCGCGCATCGCAGAAATGGTCAGTAGGCTGCGCGGAAAATACATTCGAAATGCGCAGAACCAATGGTTTGCCGCCGCCAATAATCAGGGGATTTCTGTTTCGACCGGCGAGCTTCTGCTGTTTCTCAACAACGACATCGCAGCGGAGCCGCGCTGGCTGGATGCCGTGCGGCGGGATGTTTCACCGAACGCGCTGGTCGGCCCCGGCCTGGTTCACATTCAAGTGGACGAACGCTGGATTTCCTATATCGAAGGCTGGTGCATCGCCGGGTATCGCAACGTCTGGGAGCAACTGGGCGGATGGGACGCGCAGGCTTACCCCATGCCCTACTGGGAAGACGGCGACGTTTGCTTCCGCGCTTCCAAGTTGGGATTTCAAATCGTTCAAAAGATCTGGCCCGTGCATCACAAGAAAAACGGCACGACGCGAAGCATGCCGGTGCAGTACGGCCTGCATCACAACTGGCAGACGCTCTTTGCCCGAGTGCGCGGAGAAGACTTGTCGCAACCGCAGCCGGAAAAAGTCACCCTCGAGATGGCGGCCGAGCTTCATCGCCACGGGCGACTCTCAGAAGCCGAGCAGGCTTACCTTCGCGTGTTGGATGAGAATCCCAAAGAAATCCAGGCTTGGCTTCTCTACAGCCAACTTCTGATCTCCTGCAATCGGCGCGAGGCCGCTGTGGAAGCGCTTCGCCGAGCCATCACCGCAAATTCCTTTGCGATCGATTTGTACAGCAGTCTTGCCATGTTATTGGGACAACTCGGCCGTCACGATGAGGCTAAGAAAGTCTCTCAGCAGGCCACTGAAATAGCTCCGCCGAAATGACTGAATGAAAAAGGGCCGGCTTCCTGTTTAGAAGCCGACCCCGTTAATTGCGGTCATGTAAAAATGAATTAGGCGGTCGCTCTCTTTCGTCGAAGGACTTGCACAAGCCCCAATGCGCCAAACAGACCAAGGCCTCCCAGTGCGGTTGAAGGCAACGGCGCGGCTCCCTCAAATCCGGAGCCATTGGGCGCAGTGAGCCTGAGCACGCGATCTGTCTGCGTCAGAAGCAGGGAATCGTTGTTGGGATCGACGACGACGAAATCACCCCGAGAGCCGCCGGTGGCAACGACAGTCTGCACATTGGTCGACAGGTTAATCTCGACCAGTGTGCCACCATTGGTGTTAACAAACAGGTCCCCTGCCAGAGCGCCGGTTCCCAGGGCTGTACCGTCGGGCGTGCCGGCGATAGTACCAGACGCGTAAACCTGCGCCTTTGTTGCAGTTGAGTAACCGATGATTTGCGTGCCGCCCACTTCGGCATATAGCTTCGAGCCGTCAGCGCTAAGTGTCAGTCCATCGGCGCCAACTGCTTCAAATGTGGTCACGGTGTTCGCGACAGGATCAATCTCGATGATTTGACCGGACATCGAAGCATACAAATGGCCCGTGAGCGGATCGGCAACCAAACCGGTAATCCCAGTCAATCCGCTACGAACGACGTGGTTGATCGTGCCATTGGCGTTCAGGGCAAGTAATTGGCCGGTACCCTGCTGCGCGCCATACAAAATCCCGCCGAGGTTCACAAGCCCGGCAATTTGAGTCCCGTCGTTGCCGGACGCAGCTATAGTCGCATGCTGGCCATCAAAATCGTTGAATACATACATGTTGCCGGTGTTGTAATCACCGATGATCGCCTGGCCACTGCTATTAAACGCGATACCGATCGGGCCGATATTTCCGCCATTGGTGAACGAATCGACGAACGTGCTCAGTGCGAAACCGTCAGCAGTGCCCGCGGCAGTCAACGTCATGGCCGCCCGGGCGTTTGAGATGCCCACACCCAGCGCTGAGACCAGCGCCGCACCGAGAATAAACCTTCTCCTCATAGAAACTCTCCCATCAAGATGAAAAGAACCCTCGATCCCGCGGCAGCAAATCAACTGTCGCGACACGTGAATAAAAATGACGTGTAAATCCGTTAAGCCCTAAGCGGCCTTCCCACTCCCGGCCACTTGGATCGTTAGTTTACCCGGGGTCCGATAACTTGCAAGCAAAATATCGCTATCTTTGATGAGACTCACGCGTGTAGATCGACAATGATATTGCTCGGACCCGCAATATTTGCCTCCAGCATATTGCCGCACGGCACGAACCCCGCCTTCTGAAGCGTTTTGCGAGAAGCAACGTTGTCTCTGTTGCATCGTGCGGCAGGAATGTTCCCTGTTTCGTACGCGATGCGTTTGAGCTCTTGCACGAGAAAGCTGCCGATGCCTCGCCGGCGGTGAGACTCGGCGACTTTCATGAAGATATCACCGTACGGCCGGTTGTAATGGAACAGGATTCCGCCGGTTGCGACGACGTTTCCGTCCAGCTCCACTACCCACTTGCCGTCATCATCCAAATCATTTTGCGAAATGGCCGCAGCATCGCCTGGCGTCGAACGGCGAACGGTTATGCCATCGCCCTGCAGATTGGTTGTCATGCCATCGGCAAAGAGAATGCTCTCGACGTTCAACCCTCGCCCAAAGACATGCAGCATTGGTGTCAGCAGCGGATCGTTACTCTGCGTTTCAATCGAAACAGCTTCGCTGCGCTTCAGGAACGCTTCGAATAGATCGAGCGTTCGATTTCGGAATTGCGGCAGCACATAGAACTCAAAGGCGGTTGGCTTGCCCTTCCACGGCCCGCCGATGGCGATCGCGCCGTAGCCCACCGCCGCGCCTTCGAGGGTGAGGGAATAGGACTGAGTCCAGCCCTCCCGTTCATGAAGCGAATCGTGAATGATCTGGCAATTCATCTCATGGCGATAGAGATCGCGCCAGGGAAGAATCTGTTCGAGTGATGTGAGTTGGGCATCGAATCTCACGCAATCATTCTACCATCGCTGGGGATTTGAACATTCAACCGCTTTGTTTCGACATTTTTGGATATGATTTGGCCCCGATATGGATCGATACGTCTACTGGTGCGACAACATCTGCTATGAGGAAATCGACGGAGTGGTCCGCAGCGCCCATCGGAAGGGCGACGGGATCCACAGGACCTGGTATGCCAATGGGCAGCTCGAATACGAATATACGCGGGTGGATGGTCGTTATGTCGGGATCTCGCGCCACTGGCATGACAACGGCGTCCTTGAGAGCGAAACGCCCCACCATCTTGGATTTCCTCATGGCGTCGTTCGCCATTGGAACAGAAAGGGCGTTTTGCTTGGAGCTTATGAATTGAAGATGGGTTTTGGAATCAGCCGGACGTGGAATGAGGATGGGTCGCTCGTAATGGAAAGCAATAGAATTAACGAACACGCGGAAACGGGGACCGTCTGGGATGATCTGAGAAAGCCATACCACTGCTATCTGTGGAATGGCAAGCCTATCAGGAAAAAGAAATTCTATGAGCGGCTGGCGCGCGAGGAAGAGGAGAATTCGAAATAGCGTTTCGTCACCGCGCTTGCCCACTTATGCGCACGCGGCTACCTTGCCGCCGATATCGGAATTTCGATCGACCGAAGTGGAAGGAGCAGGCGGATGAAGGATTGTGGACACTGGAATAGCGGGTTAGTTGCGCGGTATGTGGGCTGGTGCATGATCGCTCTTCTGGCCGGCGGCTGCGCCTGGCAGCAGCCCAGGCAGGGGGCGATGCCGTGGCATTCATCCGAAGCGCAAGCGGTCGTCGATATGCCAGCCGCGAAGGTAGTCGAGGCAGTCGAGCATGCAGTTACCGCCCCGCCGCTGTCGCTCGAGGTTGAAAGCACCCGCGACGGTACAGTCGTCACCGGCTGGAAGGAATACCCCGGCGACATCCACATCGTTCGCCGATGGCATGAGCGCACGAAATTCCGCATCTCGGTGACGCCTGATTTTTCCAATCCGTCCGGCCGCAGCAAGTTGATGGTTGAAGACCAGACGCAGGAGCGCGCGATCGAAACGCAGCCCTGGTACAACGCCCCCAACACCAGCCGGCCCGATCGCGCCAAATCAGTTCTTTCGCAGATCGAGCAGCATCTGCTGGCGCATTAAGTTAAGTTTTCTGTTCGCGACCAAGTGGATTGCGCGCGAAGCATAAATCTTCCACGATCTTTCCGCCGATTAGATGCTCCTGGATGATCCGCTCGGCATTCTCCGGCGTCACGCTGCGATACCAGGCGCCTTCCGGATACACCACCGCAATCGGACCGGCGATGCAGATGCGCAGGCACTGACATTTCGTGCGGTAGCAGCTTCCATTCGGGCCGGCAAGATTCAGCTCTTTGAGCCGCTTCTTAATGTAATTCCAGCTCTTTTCTCCTTCGGCGAGATCGGCGCAATCGGGGCCGAGGCAGATGAACAGGTGCCGTTGGAGTGACCCGACGCCAAACTTTGGTGCCATCACTTCTGGCGGATATTTTTCGGGATTGGCCATACGTGTGCATTCTAGGGCACCATTTGCAATTTTCATCGCGCGACATACGCTTCGGCCGCGATGTCTTTTACCCTGGGCCTGGTGATTGGCGGACTATGCGGGCTGGCGCTGGCGGCGGCGGTGGCCATTATCGCGCACCGTCGCCTCGAACGCCTGGCTCAGCGTACGCGACAGGCCGAGCGGTTGGCAGAGTTGGGTACGCTCACAGGCGGTCTTGCGCACGAAATCAAGAATCCGCTTTCCACCGTCCAGCTCAATCTGCAACTGCTTCGGGAAGATCTCGATCCAACGCATGATGGCTACTCCCGATTGTCCAGCCGGCTGGCGACGCTTCAGAAGGAGACCGCACGCCTGCGCGACATCCTCGATGATTTCCTGCGATATGCCGGCAAAATGGAATTGGATCGCAAGCCGGTCAACGTCGGGCAGATCCTGGAAGACCTGGTCGATTTTTACGCCCCCCAGGCGCAGCTCAATCGCGTGCAGCTTCGCGTTCGGCCCACTGAAGGGACAATCACCGCGAATCTCGACGAAAAGATGATCAAGCAGGCGATTCTGAATCTGATGATCAACGCGCTTCAGGCGATGCCGGTCGAGGGTGGGGAAATGATTCTCTCGGCTCGAAATCCGGATCGATCGCTGGTGATCGAGGTGATGGATACCGGCCGAGGCATGACGCCGGAAGTGCGCGACAAGATTTTCGACGCTTATTACTCGACCAAAAAAGGCGGCACGGGATTGGGACTGGCCATCGCACGTCGAATCGTCGAGGAACATGGCGGGAACGTGTC